>JADLBG010000763.1 GCA_020847895.1 Bryobacterales bacterium | reverse complement strand
CGCCTTCGAAGTCCAGCGGCTGGGAATCCCCGCCTCCGCCATGTGGACCAACAACAAGGCCCTGGACATTCTCTCGCTTGCCGGGGAGATCCTCGCCGCGCGCATGGCCGGCGCTGACAAAGATGCCATCGTTCACTGGCGCAAGGCCGTCGCCTTGCAGGATGCGCAGGTCTATGACGAGCCGCCACCGTGGTATTACCCGGTACGCGAGTCGCTGGGCGCGGCGCTTCTGCGGAGCGGAGACGCGAAGCAGGCGGAGGCAGTGTTCCGGGCCGATCTCGATCGCAACCCGCGCAACGGGCGTTCGCTGTTTGGGCTATGGAAAGCGCTCGAGGCGCAGGGGCGGGACGTGGATGCGATGTGGGTGAAGGCGGAGTTTGAGCGCGCCTGGAAGCGCGCTCAAGCGACTTTGCGGATGGAGGATTACTGATTTGCGGCGGCCGGCGGGGGAGGCTGGTCCTGGAGGGTGAAGTTCACGTCCACTTGTGTGAGGACAGCCACGGGGTTGCCGTTGAGCAGGGTGGTTTTGTACTCCCACTGCTTGACCGCTTCGATGGCTGCTTCAGCCAGCATCGGGTGTCCCTCGATGAGTTCCACATTCTCGACCTTGCCGTCCTTGGCGATGCGCACCATGAGCCGCACGGTGCCCTGAAGCCTCGACTGTTTGGCTTCGGGAGGATAATGCGGTGGCACCTTTTTCACAAGCTTCGCCGATTGGACGTTGCCGCCGATGCGGAGCGCCATGGGCGCCATGGAGACATGGAGAACGCCGTCCGCGCTGACGTTCGCGCGGATTCGGGGGTCCACTTCGGCGACGGCCTTCTGGATCTCGGCCGGGGCATCCTGCGAGAGCGTGTCGCCCACCTTCACGGGGATGCGCGGGGCCAGGCGCGTCTGAAGATCCGGGGACAAGCCTGTCATTTCGATTCTCTTCAACTGGCCGAGGTACCCGCCTTGTCCCTTGTCCTGAAGGCTGAAGTTGATTTCCACTTCGGTGTGAGCCGGGGCGCCTGTGGCGGTGAACTGCCATTGGAGGACGGACTGGAGGGCAGCGCGGCGGAGTTCCTCGGGGCCGCTCAAGACGCGCGCGTCCGTGACCAGACCTCTGCCGTCGATGGTGACATCCACCTGGACGGTTCCCTCGATGCGTTTCAGCTTTGCCTCCGGGGGATATTGCGTCTGATGGCGGTAGAGCACTTGGGGACCGCCCTTCGCCTCGGCACGGATGTCCGCGCCCTGGCTGCCGTTGGATTGGGCGGCCCGCAGGGGCAGCAGCATCGAGGATACCGTTGCGCTGATGATTATCGCCGCCACGCTCGCGGTGAGAGAAAGCAGCATACGTTTGCGATTCATAGGAGACACCTCTTTCAAAAGAATTGCCACCCGCTCGGCGAAATGGCGTTGGCGAATAAACAAGGGGGCGGGGACGAAATCGAGTTTCGTCTTCAACCCCGCAATGGCCAGCAGCGCATCGAGGTAGGCTTCCCGGTTTCCGGTGGTCTCGACTACTTCCCGATCCACCACCTGCTCCCGCGCCAGATGGATACGCGCAATAAGGTACCAAATGCCGGGATGGAACCATAGAGCGCACCGGATGAGTTCCTCGCCGACGGCAAAGAGCCAATCCGCGCGCCGCACGTGCGCCGCTTCGTGCGCCTGAATGGCGGCCTGCGATTCGGGCGGCAGGTCGAGGAAACCGGCGGGCAGGAGCGCCACGGGACGTCTCCACCCGAAGGTGATGGGTCCGCTCACTTCGTTGGACACCCGGAACTCCACTTCTGTTCCCGATTTCTCGAGTGGAGTCGAACGGCGGCGATAGAGGTGGAGGCGGATGGTTCCCAGCGCGAGGCGGGCCATGAGGAGGGACGAACCGCCAAGCAGCACGGCTGCGAGCAACGGATCCCAGGGTATGGTTGCGCGGGCGGCGGGCGCGGACACTGCCACGGCGGATCCGGGCGAAAATGTGACGCTGCCGGCGTCCTCTTTCAACTTTTGCCACGGTTCGAGCAAGGGCAGCAGGAGGCAGGCGGCGAGCAGCAGTTGCCAGTGCAGAAGGCGCATTCGCGGCTCCCCTTTGCGCATCAGGCGGGCGGCAACAGCGCCCACCGCGATCAGAACCGCCGCCTGCGCCGACCAAACCAACACGTTGTGGATGATGAGAGCAGTCATGACTTGCTCCTTTGGCGCAGCAGCTTTGCGATCTCCTGGATTTCGCTGTCGGAAAGTTGAGTTTCCTCGAGGAGGTGCACCATCAGCGGCTCGGCCGAGCCGTTGAAGACGCGCTCGACGAAATCGCGCACCATGTTGCGGATGACCTGTTTTTTGGGCTTCGAAGGCGTGTAGAGATAAGCCTTGCCGGCGGCCTTCTTCTTCAGGTGTCCCTTTTGCTCGAGGATGTTCATCATGGTCATGACGGTGGTGTAGGCGACTTTGCGGCGCTCGCGGAGGGTCTCATAGACTTCGCGGACGGTGACGCTGCCGCACTCCCAGATGACTTTCATGATTTCGAGTTCCTGATCGGTGAGAGTAGTAGCGGGCGGCCTCATACTAATAAACTAGTATGAAGTAGCTAGTAGGTCAAGAGTTTTTTTGGGGGGGATGGTTCCGATGCGCGGCGGAAATTTGGGCAGCTTTCGTGCCCGGGGCACAGGCAGGGAAGTCCATTGTAGGGCGTTAGTCAGAGCGCCCTACAATGGACCAATCAGGAGGAACCGATTGGTTCCCGTTCAGCCGGTTGGGCTTCATTTGCCGGAGTTGTCTAAAGAATTGTGATGTCACCGACTCCCGCGAGCGTTTGTTCGGGGAACCTAGCTTATAAGCACTATGGGCTTAGTAGAAGCTGGGAGGAATCGGCGGCCAAAGGGGGAAGCTGTCGTCCATTGTGTCTACTCCTGTCTTTTATTACGGCGCGTTGTGCCGTTTCTGCTTCGACGATACGCCTTAAATTCTTGTCGACAGATGGTAGATGTTTACAAATAATTGAAAATACAGGTAATATTTTGTCGCTTTATTTGTGACCGCAAATTTGACCGTTTGAATTGTGCCGCGGCGCGTTTTGCCACGCGGAGGTCTGGGGATTAATGGAGACACTGGTCGCGCGGGCGGCGGGGAGAGACAGCGGAAAGGGGAGGTTCAGGAGCGATTTTGCTGATTGGTGAACATGGAGAAGAGGTCCTTGATCTGGGAGTTGAAGGATTTTGCCTCGTGGGCGGCCTGTTTGATGGTGTCGTCGAGGTCGCGCTTGAGGAGTTCCTGGGTTCTTTTCGTGAAGGCGGCGGCGTTGGCGAGGGCGGGGGCGTCGGCGGGGAGGAGCTTGGAGAACTGCTCCTGGTAGAGGCGGTTGTTCTGTAGGGATTTCAGTTGGTTGAGGTGGCGGTGGTAGGCGCGCTCGGTTTCGGAGCGGTAGCGGTGGAGGAGGGCGGCGCGTTTTTCGATTTCGGGGTCCTCGGAGAGGAGGGGATCGCCGCCGGCCTTGGCGTAGAGTTGGGCTTCGGCG
>JADLBG010000762.1 GCA_020847895.1 Bryobacterales bacterium | reverse complement strand
TCCAGCATGACGACGGCGAGTACAGCCACTACGGCCACTTGAAGACGGGGACGTTCCGCGTGCGCAACGGCGAGCATGTCGAGCAGGGACAGGCCTTGGCAATCGCCGGGACCAGCGGTTATTCCTTTGGAACCCACGTGCACGTGCAGGTGACCAGAGCGTTCGCCATCTCCTCGCAGAGCATCCCCTTCGAGATGGAGGACCTGCCGGTGGCGCAGCGCCATGGATACCGCGGTCCGGTCGTATCGGCGAACCGCTCCGCATACGGGGATTGCTCGGGCCCCCGGCCCGCGCCGCCCGTGTATCTTTCCACCACTTCGGTGGGGAAGCCCAGTACGGCTCCCACGGCGGCCCCCACCTGGAGCGCCTCCGTGCCCGTGGCCGGATGGTGGAGCGAACTGACGCAGATTCCGATGGGCGCCAAGTCGCTGGAGGTGAGACTCGGATGGGAGTCCGCTGACCGCGATTTCGATTTGCACCTGGTCAGCCCGAGCGGCCGCCATTACGGGCCTTACGCTGACCAGACCGGCTACACCGCATCGGCGGGACCCAGCGAGTCCTTCGAGATCGTGAATCCGGAACCCGGCACGTGGCGGGTGAGCGTGCAGGGGGTTCGCGGGAATGGGGAGGCGATGCCGTTTCAGGTGTTCCGCAGCGTCTCTAGCGCCACGCCGGCGCGGGCGTGGGGCGGGGCGCGGCGTCGGTAGCTCAGCGCAGGATATCCAGGAGATTCACCCGCCGAGGCAGAAGATCTTGCCATCCTGCGTGGCGATCAAAACCTTTCCATCCGCCAGGGCGGGGCTCGAGGAAACCGGTCCGCCGACGTCGAATTCGAACAGTTTTGTCCCCTTGGCGGCGTCGAGCATGTACAGGCGTCCATCGTTCGACCCCACGTAGACGCGTCCGCCCGCCACTGCCGGCGACGATTCGACGCGTGCCCGCGTAGTGAACTCCCACAACGGTTTCCCGGTCTTCGCCTCCAGGCAGTGCACCAGCTTGTCGCGCCCGCCCAGAATCACCTTGCCGTCAACCACCGCGGCCGAGGAATAGAAGGGAAACTTCCGAACCGGATTCTCGTAGCGCCAGGCAATCTTCCTTGCCTTGCGGTCTAGCCCCAGCACTTCGTTTGCGTACGTGCCGACGAAGAACAGATCGCCGTACATTGCCGGCGAAGCGCCCATGTAGGAGCCGGTGGTGATCTGGTACATCTCCTTTCCGTCCTTGACGCTGATGGCGCGGAAGACTCCATCACATCCGGAAATGAAGGCCAGCCCTTGCTGTATGGACGGCGTGGCATGCACCGGACCGTTCGTACGGAAAGACCACACCAGCTTTCCCGTCTTCGGGTCGAGGCAATAGAGGTTGCCGTCATAGGAGCCGATGAGCAGATGTTCCCCGGCAATCACCGGAGAGGATTTCACCTCGCTCCCGGTGGAGAACGTCCACACTCCTTTTCCGTCTTTCGCGCTCACCCCGTGGACGACGCCCATCAGATCGCCGATGAAGACCATGCCGCCGCCAACCGCGGGCGTGGACTCGCCGACGCCTTCCTTCGTCTTGTACTTCCATTTGAGCTTGCCGGAGGCGAGATCAATCGCCAGCAACTCGGCTGACTGTACTCCGATATACACCACGCCGTTGTCGATGACCGGAGAGGACTCGATCGTGTCGCCCGCCTCATAACTCCACAGCACCTTCAGTTGTGTAGGAATTTTCGCGGTGGAGACACCGGTCAGTTCCGGATTGCCGCGAAACTGCGGCCACTGCCCGCAGAGCAATACAGGGAATGCCGCCAGGATGGCTACCAGGCGCATTGGTACACCTCCCGCGCGCCGGCCGCGTCGAACGGCCGCGGATTGAATTTTCCGGTCCACTGGAGAGCGGCGGCCTGGGCCAGCGCATCCAGGTCCTGTTCCGGCACCGCCGTATCGCGCAACCGCACCGGGAGGTTGGCCGCTTGCAACAGTTCGAGGAGGCGCAATGGCAGGTCGGCATGCAGCTCCCGATAGGCTCCGTTCACCGCGCCGCGGTTCCATGCCACTACGTGCCGCAGCAGCAGGGCAATCGCGACGCCATGCGTGGCGCCGTAGCGCGCGGTGAGCGGATTCGCGCAGGCGTGCGTAGCTCCGAGCATCGAGTTCTCGATTGCCATTCCGGCGAGGTGCGACCCCAGCAGCATCCGGCCCATCGCCTCCACGTCTTCCGGTTCCCGCAGCACGGCTTCGAAGGAACTGTCGAGCAGACGCCATGCCTGCAGCGAAAAGGCGAGCGAAATGGGATTGCGCTTGGTGGTCGCCCACGTCTCCACGGCGTGCGAAATCGCGTCATATCCGGCGGCGGCTTTCACGGCGGCGGGCGCGCTCAGACACAGCACAGGATCGAGCAAGGCGATGCGGAACGCCGCCTTGTCGTCGCCGCACGCCATCTTCACGTGCGTTTCCGCGTCGGAGATGAGCGCGTAAGTCTGGGCTTCGCTCCCCGTACCCGCCGTGGTGGGCACGCCGATCATGGGCAGCATCGGCTTCCGCGCCTTGCCGTGTCCCCAGTAGTCGCGCATCGCGCCGCCGTTGGTCAGGACGAAGTTGATGCCTTTGGCGCAATCGAGCGAACTGCCGCCTCCGAGCCCGATGATGGAATCCACACCTTGCGCGGCGGCGAAGATGCGCCCGGCTTCCACCATGCTGGTATCCGGATTCGCGTCGAAGGCGTGAAAGCAGGATGAGGAGATGCCCTCGCTTTGGAGTAGACGGACGGCCTGCGTCACGTAGCCCGCCGCCAGCACGCCCTGATCGGCGGCGATAAGCGAACGCCGGAACCCGAGTTCCGCCGCCAGCCGCCCCAGTTGTTCGAACCTCCCCGCTCCAAAGACGACGCGGGTGAGTGGATGAAAATCGAGCGCCGTCATCTTCCCCTATTCTGACGGCTTCGCCTTCTTTTGGGCTCGCGCCTGCTGTACGATTTCCTTCACTTCGGCGAACAGGCGGGGCGCGCTGTAGACGAAGCCGTCCTTGATGGTCCACTCGATGCCGCCGTTCATGGGGTTCAATACCTTGAGATTTTCGAGCGGATTGCCGTTCACGACGATCAGGTCCGCGGTCCAACCCGTCCGGACGCGCCCCAGCCGGCGATCTTCACCGAGCATCCGCGCGCCGTTCACCGTCGCGTGCTGAATGACTTTCAAAGGGTGGAAGCCCGCCTCCTGCTGCAACTCCAGTTCGCGCAGATACCCGAAGCCGTACATCTGGTAGATGTAGCCAGCGTCTTCACCGGTGGTCACCGTGCCTCCCATGCGGGCGAAGTCGCGCACGGCGTTCATCCAGATGCGGTAGTTCTCCTTCCAGAACACTTCATCCGTTGTTGTCCAGTGGAAGAAGTAGGATCCGTGGTTTTCGCGGCTGGGGGCGAAAAACTTCGCGAGCACCGGATGCAGATAGTCAGTAAACTGCGGCTGGGTCTGGGCACGCTGCAAATCGCGGCTCGCTTCGTAGATGTTGAACGTCGGGTCCCATCCAATGCCGGCCTCTGCCATGCCTTCGAGGACCTTCTTCAGCCGCTGCGGATCGGCCTCGCGCCACAGGCGTCCGGCATAGCGGAAGCGGTCCACCTCATCGCTGTAGTTGTAGGAAGGAGGAAAGCTCTGCACGCCGTCGGGAAGCGCCGCATCGGGAATGCCGTACCAGTGCTCGATGGTGGTGGTCCTGTCGCGGATGTTGTCCAAGGCGTTGGTTTCCTCGACGCCCGCGTGATGCGCCACGCGAAGCCCGAGTTTGCGCGCTTCTTCCATCATCGCGTCCATCGTGTCGCGATGAATGCCGACGATTTTGATGCCGTCGGCTCCGTTCTCTTTCAACTCCCGCGCGCGCGCCCGCGCCACGTCCGGAGTCGCCGGGCGCCCGAAGAAGGGATAGACAAACAGGCGCGGCGCGACCACCCGCCCGGCTCTGGAGGCTTCCCGGTACGCCTTGATCTTTTCGAAATTGCTTCCGACGTCGCGAACGGTGGTGATGCCGCAACTCAGCCACAGTTTGAAGACGTATTCCGTTGGCATGGGCACGCCGCCCCGCTCGTCGTGGCTGTGGCCGTGCATGTTGACGAACCCTGGCAGGACATAGCGTCCCTTGGCGTCAATCCCGGCGTCGCCTTTCAGCGGCGGGCCGTGACCTGAGGGAACCATGCTCGCGATGCGGTTGTCCTCGACCAGGATGTCCTGTGGACCTGAAGCCGGCGTGCCGTTGCCTTCGATGACAATCGCATTGCGGATCAGCAGACGGCCGTACCGCTTGCCATGATCAGGCGGTTGTGCGGGTAAAGCACACGCCGCCGCTGCCAGCGCGATAACGAGTGTGACGGACCGCATGCGTTCGCTTTCTCTCCTGCCCGAATAAGTGCAGTATAGCGTCTTCCCCGCATGGCCAGACCCATACGGCAGGCACCCCTCGCGCCGCCGCCGGGACGGAGGTAGAATCTCGCTATGTGGTCGCGCAGAGAGGTCCTCGCGGCTCTTGCCGGCCCGGGTCTTGCCGGCCAGGATCGAGGAACGAAGATGTTCGGCGACGCGGAAGCTTATGAACGGTTCATGGGCCGTTGGAGCCGCCTGTTAGGACCTCGACTCGTCAAATTTGCCGGTGTGCTGGACACGGGGAGGGTGCTGGATATCGGCTCCGGCACTGGTTCGCTATCCTTTTCGATCGCGGAACAGAAAAGTCGTTGCCAGGTGCTGGGGATCGACCGGTCGAACGAATACGTCGAGTTTGCGAAGAGCAGAAACCCTGTTCCGGACCGGGTGAACTTCGAGGCCGGCGACGCCAGGCAACTGCGCTTTCCCGATGGGACTTTCCAGTGCTGTCTTTCGCTCCTCGTGTTCAATTTCATTCCCGATTTCAGGAAGGCCCTGGCTGAGGCGCGGCGGGTGACGCGGCCGGGCGGTTGCGTCTCGGCGGCCGTATGGGACTACGGGGCGGGGATGCGAATGCTGCGGGTATTCTGGGATGCCGCCGTGAAGGTGGATCCGGCCGCGGAAAAACTTGACGAATCCCACATGCCGCTATGCCGGGCTGGAGAATTGGAGGAACTCTGGAAACAAGGGGGATTGGAGGACGTCTCAGAGCGTCCTCTGGATATTACGATGAGGTTCGAATCCTTCGCGGATTACTGGGATCCATTCCTGGTCGGGCAAGGGCCGGCAGGGGCCTACCTTCGGAACGCTGATAGCCGCCGCAAAGAAGCATTACGCGAGGAGGTGAAGCGCCGCCTGGGAATACAGCGGGAGAACCGGCGACTCCGCTTGCAGGCGCGTGCGTGGGCCGTACGCGGCGTGGCGCCGAAGAAAGGGTAAAATCGAGGGCTATCATGAGTGCCACGCAGACAGAGAAGGCATTGCGCTTTCGCGCGCTTCACGAGGGGCCCGGCGCATTTATCATTCCGAATCCTTGGGATGTTGTCTCGGCCCGGATTCTTGCCGGTCTTGGTTTCCAGGCCCTTGCGACATCGAGCGCTGCATCCGCGGGGACATTCGGGCGGAGGGATGGCGGATTGACACGCGATCAGGCGCTGGCCCATGCGCGCCTGATTGTCGATGCGACTGAGCTGCCCGTATCGGCGGACTTGGAGAAAGGATTCGGCGATGCGCCGGAGGCGGTTGCGGAAACGGTGCGGCTGGCGGCGGAGGCGGGACTCGTGGGATGCACAATCGAGGATTCCACCGGCAAACCGGAGAGTCCTCTCTACGACGAAGGGCTCGCGGCCGAACGGATTGCAGCAGGCGCCGAGGCGGCTCGCGCGCTGCCGTTCCCTTTCCAGCTAACGGCGCGGGCGCACAATTTTCTCTACCCCGGTCCCAGCCTGGACGAGACGATCCGCCGCTTGCAGGCATTCGAAAAAGCGGGCGCGGATGTGTTGTTCGCGCCGGGACTGCCTGATATTGCTTCGGTGCGCGCGGTGTGTTCGGCGTTGACGAAGCCCTTCAACTTCATGGTGGGGATTCCGGGGAAATCGTTCCCCGTGGCAGAACTTGCGACCGCCGGAGTCCGGCGGATCAGCCTGGCGACTTCCCTGTATCGTGCGGCAATGAGCGGCCTGTTGGACGCAGCGCGTGAAGCGCAAACGAGCGGGACATTCGGCTTCGTCGAGCGATGCGCCACGACGGCGGAGCTAAACAGGATTATGGGAATCTGAGCTGTCTGAGCAGGTTAGCGCTGCACCGCGCCGGCGCGTCCC
>JADLBG010000761.1 GCA_020847895.1 Bryobacterales bacterium | reverse complement strand
TCGCCGGCAAAATCCTCAACCAACCCGTTTCCAGGCTGCTCGGCGGCAACTTCCGCGATGAGATCCTCCTCTACTCCCACGCCCCGGGAGGCGACTACCTCAGCCGCGAACAATGGCGCGACCGCGCTCAGCGCCTCAAATCGGACCCTCGCGGCTTCCAAGCCTTCAAGGTGGACATCCACCACGCCCTCGGCATCAACATGCAGCAGTTCACCCCCAGCATCGGGCCCGCGGAAGCCCGCCGCATCCATCAGGCCTACACCCTCGCCCGCGAAGCCTTCGGCGACGACATCGGCATCGACGTCCACTGTCACTGCGAACTCGACGTCCCCAGCGCTATCAAAGTCGCCCAGGCCGTCGAGCACATTAACCCGCTCTTCTTCGAAGATCCGCTCGCCCCCGAATGGTCCGAAAGCTGGATGGCGCTCCGGCGCGCCACACGGCTCCCCATCATGACCGGCGAGAACATGGAACTCGCCGAATGGGCCATCCCGTTCCTCAACCATCAGGCTGTGGACATCTTCCAGCCCGACATCATCAATTCAGGTGGCATCACCGGCGTGAAGATGATCGCCGATCTCGCCGCCCGCTACCGCATCCCCATCGCCCTCCACAACGTCAGCGGGCTCATGCTGAACATGGCGTCCCAGCAATTGGCCGCCGCCGTCTTCAACTGTCCGCGCATCGAATGCGCCGCCGGGGCGGACAAGATCCCGTGGGCCGCCGAAAACCCAATCATCATCCGCGACGGTTATATGAAAGTTTCCACCACCCCCGGCCTCGGCGTGGATCTCAACCACGACTACCTGAAAGCCAATCGCGCGGACAACGAACCCTGGTGGGATTGAAGACCGCCTCTATTCCCTTACACCGGCGCAATCCGGAACTTCATCACCTGATGCCCCGCGATCATATCCTCCCGCCGGATGGTGAAGTTTCCCGCATCGTCCACGCCCAGAAAGCCATACCAGCTTTCCCACAATCCCGGATCATGCGCCGCCGTGCACTCCACCGCCCACACCGCCGGCGGTTGCGCCCAACTCCCCTGCCGTATCCGCCCCGGTTCCGTAATGACGATGTGCCCGGCATTCCGCGCGTTCCCTCCCGGAATGACATGGCCCGCATCGTCCACCTTCCCCATGATGTACGAGTGGGCGGGGTTCATCTCCTCCCATCTCCTGATTGCTCGCCTGCGGTCGAAATACCCGTCGATTGTGACATCCGGCCCTTCCTGCCGCTTGCTGATCCCGAGACTGCTCCAATCCTGCTGGTGCTTGGCATGCCACAGGTAGTTGCCCACGAATCCGTTGCAATCGAGCCCCAGCGCTTTATCCGCGTAGATCTGCAACCCGTCTGGCGCGAGGTTCCAGTGATCCGCCAGTTGCAGCACGATCTGGCAATGCTCCGGCGCGCCCTTGCCTACGTATACGTACCTCGCCATGGTGGAGAGCTTGTCTAGAAAATCGGCCCTCACCTTCTCCGGGCCTGTCACCGTTTCCTCCGTCACCCGGAAGGAACTGTCCCGGTTCCGGTGCAGAATGCGAAACCCCCGCGCGCCGGGATCCACACGCAGTTCCATATCCACATGGTGCTTGCGTAAGGCGTCGAGGAAGGCCTTTAACGCCGCCTCTTCTACATCGTGTCCCGGAAGCCCTCTCAGCCGGTACTGGTTTACACGCACTTCCACCGTCCCGCCGTTCTCTAGCGGAACTTGCAGATGTTCGTACCTCGCCTTGTACGCGGTGGGGCTCATAGCGCTCCACTCTCGCCCCTCATACTTCCATCTTCGCAGGTGGCGTCGCATTCGGCGCGCGTTCTTCCTCTCGCATTTTCAATCATCGCTGCCTCTCATTCCGGGCGCCCAGCGGCCACACGGGCCCACCGGCGGCGAAGCGCGCCCCCCGAACAGATCGACGCCGTCCGCGAAGCGGTACGGAAGCGCCCCAACGATCTCCTTCTAGCTGCCACTGCCGTTACATTGACGCTGACCCATTTCAGGAACAACGATTGGGCGGATTCGTCCACCGCAAGCCTGCCCATGGCGGCCTCACCGCGTTCGGAAAGACGTGGTGCGCGAGATGAACCGCTTGGGCGTCATGGTGGACATCTCAGGTGGAGAAACAAGCGAAGCCCCGAGCCTGCATCTCCGAGACTGGCCGCCGGCTTGGGTTAGAATCATCCAATGCCGTTGGTTCTCTTTCTGCTGATTACGCCACTCACTTTGCCGGCGGAGCAGCATACGCTGCTTTCCACGCCCGCGACAGTTCACTGGGGCTACTATGATGCCGCCCAACCGCCCGTCCTCCGCGTGCATTCCGGCGACACCGTCGACATCCGCACGGCAATGATCGACACTCCGGAAGCGCTCGAGCGCAACGGCGTCCCCGCCGCGCAGATTGATCCGGCCAGCCGCGAGATCCATCGGGCAATCAAGGATCGCGGGCCCGGGCCCCACATCCTGACAGGACCAATCTTTGTCGAGGGAGCCGAGCCTGGCGACACCCTGGAAGTGCACATCGAATCGATCCGTCTCGGGCTGCCTTACGCGCTGAATATATTCCTTCCCGGATTAGGCGTGCTCCCGCGGGATTTTCCTTACGAGCACCGCAAAATCACCCCCCTCGACGCAAAACGCATGGTGGCCCGCTTCGCTCCCGGCATCGAAATCCCCATCCGCCCCTTCTTCGGCAGCATGGGCGTCGCCCCGCCGGAAGGGGCGGGCCGCATCAGTAGCGCTCCGCCCTGGATTCACGCCGGCAACCTCGACAACAAGGAACTCGTGGCGGGAGCAACTTTGTACATCCCCGTGCATGCCCGCGGCGGGCTGTTCTCCGTGGGCGACGCGCATGCCGCCCAGGGAAACGGAGAGGTGTGTCTCAGCGCTCTCGAAACAGTGCTCTCCGGTGTGCTCCGTTTCAGCGTGCGCAAAGGCCCGCGCTTGCTCTGGCCGCGCGCCGAAACCCCCACCCACCTCATGACCATGGGCTTCGACGAGGACCTCGACGCCGCCATCCGCATCGCGCTCCGCGAGATGATCAGCCTCCTCGTGGAACGCTACAAACTCTCCCGCGAAGACGCCTACGTCCTCTCGAGCGACGCGGCCGATTTCAGCATCACCCAACTCGTGGATGGAAAGCGCGGCGTCCACGCCATGATCCCCAAGAGCGTCTTTGATGGCCGGTAACCGTAAGCCCCGCCTCCGAAATTGTTCTCGAAGCCTCACAGCACACTCGGACCTCTCTTTGCCTATGGTCAGGTACGCCAGGACGCTTTTTCCCTCCCAGCCCCGTGCCGTACAGGCCCACGGTAATCGGCCCCGTGGTCCGCGAAAAGGGAAGCGCGGCCATCTGCAATTGCGATCCGCTTTCGATCACGAGGGATTGCTGCTGTTGCTTCCCTGCCGCATCAACCCAGATGGCCTGGCCAATCGCCAGCGCTGCGCCGTCGACATATGCCGCGAACAGTGTCGGAGCCGTATCTGCAATGCTCACCTGCTCGGTCCACTCCCTTTGACCACTGCTCAGCACGGTGAGTCTAGCTCTAACGAGGCTTCGCCTCAGACCGACGAGTTGTATTTTCGTTGGGGGAGCGAGATCGTGGATAATTCGAGAGTTGGCCCCGGCCGAGCAAGGAACCGGAAACCGGTTCCGTCATTGGACCGCGAAG
>JADLBG010000760.1 GCA_020847895.1 Bryobacterales bacterium | reverse complement strand
CTGGTTCCCCTCCTCTCGCCGTCCGGCAAATCTCGAACTCTTGTTCTGAAAACAGAACAAACCTCTTGTAATCGTCCGCGGATCTGTTTAAACTACTATTGCTGCGATCGATCTTGCGGTAGTCTAGTTCCGTTTTCAGAACGGAAGGCGATTTTTCAGAACTTGGGGTTTGGAGTGGCAATGGACGTAAATAAAATGTTGCAGGAGTTGCGCGCGGAGCGCGAACAGATCGAAGAAGCGATCCTCAGCCTGGAACGCCTCGCTCGGGGTCGTGGAAAGCGGCGCGGCCGTCCGCCCGCCTGGCTATCGGAAATGAAGAAGGTCGGCCGTCCTGCCGGCAAAGGGAAGGTCTCGGCGGCTGCGCAGAGCAAACCCGCAAACGCCTAACCTCGGAAAGCAGGACCTCGCTCCTGCTTTCCCCCTTCATTTGCCCTCACTGGCCTTTCGAGGCGCTCGCGCTTCTTCCCGTGGTGTCGAACCCGGCCGCCGGTGTCATCCCGGAGGACGGCTCGGGGCCGTGTCGCCGGTCCCGGACATCTCAAACTTCCACGAATGGCCGTTCCCGCGCCTCTTTGTTCTAAACTATCTGGAATGAAGAACGCCGGGTTGACACTCCTCGTCCTGCTCTATTGGGCGCTCCACCAGGACTTCTGGAATTGGCGCGCCGCCGAACCGCTCTCTTTCGGCTTTCTCCCCGTTGGACTTACCTATCATGCCGTCTACACCCTCGGCGTTTCCCTCCTGATGGCTTTCCTTGTGAAGGTTGCCTGGCCCGTCCGCCTGGAATTGGATTCGGAAGCAGTCTCCCCGGAACAGCATCCCTCGCGGAGCGAGCCCCCCAGACGATGATCCCCGCTCTCTTCGTCTTTGCCTACCTCGGCATTGTCCTCTACATCGGAATCTTCGCGTTTCGCCGTCCCCACCCCGCGGGCGCCGAAGACTATTTCCTCGCCGGCCGTTCCCTGGGCCCCTATGTCTTCCTCCTCTCCCTCTTCGGCGCCAACATGACCGCTTTCACTATCCTCGGTTCTTCGGGCCATGCCTTTCATAATGGAATTGTCACCTATGGCCTCATGGCCTCCTCCTCGGCGCTCATCATCCCCCTGACCCTATTCGTCATCGGTACGAGAATCTGGGCTCTAGGCAAGAGATTCGGCTTCATGACACCAGTGCAGATGTTTCGCGACCGGTGGCAATGCGGCCATACTGGAACCTTTATTTTTGCCCTCCAGGCCGCTCTGCTGGTGCCTTATATCGTCATCGGGGTCATGGGTGGCGGCGCAACTCTCGAAGCCATTAGCGGCGGGTTCGTCTCGTACTGGCTCGGCGGCGCCGTTGTCGCCATGACTGTCATGACCTACGTCTTCTTCGGAGGGATGCGCGGCACGGCGTGGGTGAACACATTTCAAACCGTGCTATTCCTCAGCTTCGGCGCCGCCGCTCTCCTCCTCATTGGACATGGCATGGGCGGTTTTGCCGGCGCCATGCAACGCCTCCGGGAATCTGCAAATACTGCACCGCTGCTTACGCGGGAACGCGTTCCTCCACTCTTCTTTCTTGGCTACACATTTATCCCTCTGTCCTCGATCGCTTTTCCTCACATCGCCATCTTCTGCCTCACCGCCCGGCGCATGTCGCAGTTCAAAAAAACCGTCATTTTCTACCCCCTCTGCATTCTCGCCATCTGGCTGCCCTGTGTGTTCCTCGGAGTCGCCGCGAATCGCGTGACGGATGTGCCCCGCATCCGCGATAAAATCGAGGCCCGGCAGGAACTTGTTCAGCATGGGGCTACTTTGACTCCGGAGGAGTCCGCGAGACTCCGCGCGCGCATGACTGCCGATGACGTCGTGCTCCTGCTGCTGGGCAAGTACGCGCCTGTGTGGCTGGCCGGTTTGCTGGGCGCGGGCATCATGGCCGCGGTTATGGCCAGCGATTCGCAGATTCTTGCTCTCTCCACCATGTTCACTGAGGATGTCTTCGCCTATTACGGCGGGAAAGCCCGGTTCGGCGAAACGGTCCAGGTCAACACGGGCCGGCTCTTCGTGGTGATCCTCACCTTACTTGCGTATACGGTTGCTTTGAGTTCGCCCGCCACGATTTTTGATCTCGCCGTCCAGTATGCTTTCTCCGGCTATGCCGCGCTTTCCCCGCTCCTGTTCGGCGCGCTCTTCTGGAAGCGAAGCACCAAGTGGGGCGCCTTCGCCTCCACGCTCTGGGTCGCCGCCGCGGTCGTTGGCATTGCGGTGTTTCAATCCCTCACGCCGCCAGCCACGGTCTGGAAAGTTGCAGGAATGGAGATCATAGCCAGGACACCCACCGGAACCATCGTTCTGGGCTTGCTGCCCGTTGTTCCAATGACTCTGATTTCCGCCGCGCTACTCCTGGTTGTTTCCGTTTTCACACGGCCTCCGGATGCGCGGACCGTTCAGCGATACTTTCCAGAATCTGTGAGCACTGTGGGTTCCAGAGCGCGCGTCAATTAGCCGAGGACAAAGGTGGGGGCCACACCCTGCAAAGTGGAGAACCGCGACGACTCGACCGCCGAAATCCAACTCGAGCACCCGTGTACCTTGCCGAGCATGGTGTGGGGGTGGACGTCCACCCTCAACGGTTTCATATTCAGCGAACCCCACTGATAGACGGGGAATGTCGCCACGGAAGGCTCCGTACGGAACTGCACTACGTAAGGGTTTCGAAGTGCGGTGCGCAACGCCCGCTCCCACCCCGATTCGTCCGTCTCCCATCCGCGGTACTCATGCTGGTCTGCCGCTTCGTCGTTCGGCTTCAGCACCAGAGTCTCCCGGTTCTTCTGGATGAAATCCACCAGGTCCACCTGCCGGTCCTGATAGCTCGTCGAGGTGCTTGCCACTACCCTCGTCCACGGAATCGATTCGCGGATCACTTTTCGCTCCGCCGCCGGGAATGACTGCGTGATGCTTTCATCCGTCAGGAGATCGAAAATGGCCTTCTTGCGCGCCAGTTCCGCCCGGAAACTGGTCACCATGCAGACGGCATGGTCCTGGTACGCACGCACCAGGGGATGCGTCAGGTCGTATCGGACCAGAAACTCCTGCACTTTCACGCACCGGTATACCAGATCAATCGTGAATTCGCCGCGCCGCAAAACGCCGTTGCGGTACTCCATCTGATCGAGATTCACGACCTCGGAAGGATACCCCAACTTTCGGAAGGACTCGGCCAACAACTGATACTCGGCCGATTCCATCGTCTGGAAAGGCTGCTTCAACTCCACAATGGCGATATTGGGCGGCTTCTTCCCTCCGAAGTCCTTGTAGGCCTTCAGCATCGCCTGCAGGAGAGCCTTTGTGCCGGGAAGCCGGGTCAGGGAGTGTTTCTTTTTGAACTCCTTGACTGGTGCGGCTTCCAGGAAAACATTCGCTAAAATTTCGCCAAAGGCCAGTCCCATGGGTGCGTCGGAAACACACTCCATAAAACGCAACGTTCCATTGTTGACGTAGGTCTCAAGGAGTGAAGCCACGGACAGGTAGGAATACCCCGGATCGATCGCGGCCAGCATCTTCTCACCCGGCAGCAGTTCCATCCGTGCCTGGAGGGAGGGCGTGTCCAAGGCCATTCGTTTGATGCGGTTAATGGACGTGATCAGCGTCTCTGACGCCTTGCTCAGCGACGTATATTGCCGCGTGGAGAGAAAATGAGGACGGAGCACCGGGCAAACCGGCTGGGCGGACACAACCAGTCCCGATTCATTCATTCGCTGCTGGAGCGCCTCCGCCCACCCCAGATCCCGGTAGGACTCCGATTCGAGAATCTTGTGGTAGCGGGCAATTGCCTCGCTTAACTGCGTCATAGACTTGGACTTGAATGAAGTTTCTT
>JADLBG010000759.1 GCA_020847895.1 Bryobacterales bacterium | reverse complement strand
GGGGAGATGAGCCTGGCGAGTGTGCGAACGGCGTCTTCCAAGGTTTCACCGTCCGCGAGCGGCACGAACAAGAGGATGAGAAGAAGCCCCCGGAGCACCGTTGGAATCATAGCAAAGGCGCCGGCCGCTTTACTGCACCGCGGCCGGGTGCAGGCCTTTCAACACGTCATTGGCGAAGAAAAACTTCCCGTCGTTGGGCACCATCATGATCTGCACCTTGTCGCTCAGCCGCTCGGCAATGATCTTCTGGATCAGCAGCGGATTCTGCTTGAGGACTTCCGCCTCCAGCTTCATCCGTTCGGAGTTCGCCTCCGCCACGCGGCGGATGTTATATTCCTCGGCCTCGCTCATCAGCTTGCGGCGGTCGAGTTCGGCCCTGTCAATCACCTTCGCCTGCGCCATCGCTTCGGCGTTCTTCACGGTCGCCTCCTTGCGGGCTTCCGCCTCGAGGCGTGACTGCTGGATCTGCTTCTCCTTGAGCGGCAGCGTGTGTTGCATCGCGTCGGCTTGCGCTTTCGCCTGGAGGACGGTGACCTGCGCCTGCCCTTCGGCGGCCTTTACCTCGCGCGCCTTCTGAGCCTCGGCCTCCAACTCCGCGGAGCGGACGATTTTTTTGCTTCAACTCGAGTTCGCTCCCGGCGGTACGCCACCGCAAGGATTCGAGGGTTACGGTTGCGGCGGGAAAGGGCGAGGTGTCCCCGCTCGCGGACGTTTCCTGTTCCCGCCGCGTTCTGAAAATCACGTAAAGGTCGTGGATAAGGATGCCAGCCGCGCCCAGAAGCAATCCGATACCCGTGAATAACAACAGATATTTCGCAAACAGCATTGTTTCTCTCCTTCATTCGCCGGCGGCCGCGAGGCCCATCGCGGCCAGCGCGCTCCGCGTCCCCCGCAGTTCGACCGCGTCCCCAACCTCCACCAGTTGGAACAACTCCTCCACATCGCGATTGCGCATGCGGATACAGCCATGTGAAGCCGCCTTCCCGATGGAGCCCGGGCTGTTCGTGCCGTGAATGCCGTACCCCGGCGCGCTCAGCCCCAGCCAGCGTGTGCCGAGCGGATTTTGCGGTCCGGGCGGCACTACTTTGCCCGAACTGTACCAGGCGGGTTTGACGATGCGGTTGACGATCCGGAACTCGCCTTGCGGAGAGGGCGTGGACGGCTTGCCAACCGCGATATCGTAGACCTTCAGGACGTGGCCGTCCTCGAGCAGCAGGATCTTGCGGTCAGGAATGCTGATGAGGATGCGGCGGTCTGCCGGGAAGGCCGGGATTGCGGTGAGGGCCAGGATTGTCAGGAGGTTTGTAGCGCGTGTCACGCCTTAGGGAATGCAGGAGGATGGCCAGATGAAAAGTGTTTTATTTTGAAGCAGGTAGGAGGGGAATGGCTGTGTGCGAGGTGACATGGTGTGTGCTCGGGGACACGCGACGGGAAGAGAGTTTCCCGCTTTGGGCGGTATGGGGCTGTTCCCAACCCGAGAATCCAGAAATGATGCGGGGTGACGAGCCAGTTTCTGAGAACTGACGGACTCGTGCGCCCGGCTGGACGCCTCAGTGCAGATAGAACAGGCTTAGCCGCGGCGCCCGCATCTTTTCGAAGAGAGCGCGGTCGAGAAACTGCTTCTCGAGCATCGTCAACTGCTCGGCCGACATCTTGCCCCTGTAGGGCCGGAGGTAGGAATCGAGTTCGCGGCGGGCCTGAAACAAATCCTCCTCTGATTGTTCCGAACGCGCAAGGGCGAGTAGTTTGTCCTCGAGGGCGGTGAGGCGCTGCTCGAGTTCTTCCAACCGCCGGAGGTAGTCGCCCGATTCGACGGCGAGCCGTTCGAGGGCAACCGCGATTTCGTGGAAAGCCGGCCGGCCGCAATCGCGCAACTGGCGGGCGTTTTCGGCGAGGTAAGCCTCGAGTTCGGAAGCGGAGAAAGGCGCCTCGAGTTCGCGCGGCGGAGCAGGACCGGCATTGGCGAGGATCTTCGCTTCCTCGAGCACCGCCTGGGCGCAGTAGGCGAGGGAGTTCACCTGCTGGATTTTCTTTTTGCGGCTGCGCCACTTGGCGAATGCGGCGTCGATGCCGCGGATTACCGCTTCGAGGGGAACACCGCTGTTCTTCCAGGTTTCTATGAGCGCCCAATCAAGCGGGGAGAGCAGGAAGAGGCTTGTGCCGCGGGCGCGCTGGAAATGCTCTTCAATTTCCGTGAAGTAGTTGAAGTAGTTCGAAGGCCAGTGTTCCTCGGCCTGGATCATCTCCTCTGCCATATCAGCCGCAACCCTTCCAGCGTAAGATCCTCGTCCAGTTGGAGCGAATGCCGGGAAGCGCCGGTGATGAGCGAGGCCTGTCCGCCGGTGACGACCGTCTTCGCGTGCGCGCCCATCGTGTCCTTCATGCGGTCGAGGATACCGTCAATCATTCCAATTGTTCCGTAAAACAGGCCGGACTGGATGCTGCCCACGGTATTGGAGCCGATCAATTTCTCCGGTTCGCGGAAATCGACCATGGGCAGGCGCGCGGTTTTGGCGAAGAGGCCTCCGATGGAGATTCCAATGCCCGGACAAATGATCCCTCCCAGATACTCTCCCGCCGCCGTCACCGCATCGAATGTAATGGCGGTGCCGAGGTCGACAACAATGCAGGGGCCGCCATACTTGTGGAAGGCGGCGACAGCATTCACAACGCGGTCCGCGCCGACTTCCCTGGGATTGTCGTATAGAACAGCAACGCCAGTGTCCGTTTGCGGAGTAACGAAGACAGCCTCCGTATGGAAATAGCTCTGGGCCATGCGGGCCAGGTTGGCGTCGACGATGGGCACGACACTGGCGACGATGATGCCTTTGATTCCATTCAGCGCAAGGCCGCTCAGCGCGAACAAATTGCGCAACAGGATTCCCCATTCGTCGGCCGTCTGTTCCTGCACGGTGCGCAGCCGCCAGTGATGAGTGAGCGTATCGCCATGAAAGATGCCGATGGTGACATTCGTGTTGCCGACATCGAGCGCG
>JADLBG010000758.1 GCA_020847895.1 Bryobacterales bacterium | reverse complement strand
GAGGGCGGCGGCGCCGGACGCGGGGCGGCGGAGAGGCCCGCAAGGTGAGCCTTCGCTTTCTCGAGAGCCGCCTCGAGGCGCTCCTTGCGCACGGGCTTCAGCAGGTAATCGATGGCTCCGGCGTCAAACGCTTCGAGGGCGTGCTTGTGGTAGGCCGTGACGAAGATCACGAGCGGGGATCGGGACGGGAAGGCTCCGGCCACCTGGAAGCCGTCCATGCCCGGCATCTGAAGATCGAGCAACACGACATCGGGCTCGAGCCGGCGCGCCTGCTCGACGGCTTCGGGCCCGCTTGATGCTTCCCCGGCGATGGCGACGCCTGGGATTTCCTCGAGCAACTCCCGCAACACCTGCCGGGCCACCGGCTCATCATCGGCAATCAGCACTCTCATTGCAGCACCGTTTCCATTTGGCGGACCGGGACGAGGAACTGCACCTCCGCGCCGTTCTCCGTCGAGTGGATGCGGACTTCGGCATCGGCTCCATAGCAAAGCCGCAGCCGTTTGTTGACGTTCTCTAGGCCGTGGCCGGAGCCGTGGCTGGACGATGCGGCGAATCCGGCTCCGGTGTCGAGCACGCGGATGCGAAGGCCCTGGTCTTCGAGATGCGCTTCCACGCGCACCAGCCCTCCTTCGGTCTTTGCCGCGATCCCGTGCTTGACGGCATTCTCCACCAGCGGCTCGATGGTGAGTACGGGGATGGAGACGCGGAGGGCTTCCGGGGAAGCATCGATCTCCGTCCTCAGTTTGTCTCCCAGCCGCAGCGCTTCAATCTCCAGATAGGCGCGCACGATCTCCAGTTCCTCTTCAAGACGGATGAACTGGTGTTCGGTGTCGAGGAAGTAGCGAAAGATGTCCGCGAGGTTCAGCACGGTGCGACGGGCGCCGGCGGCCTCGCGAGGGATGATGCCATAGAGTGTGTTGAGGGCGTTGAAGAGAAAATGCGGATGGATCTGCGACTGGAGCGCGCGGAGTTCGGCCTGTGTCACCAGGCGCCGCATCTCGGCCTCCCGGTGCCGGTCAATCTGCTCCACCAGCTCCGCCTGGATTCGCGCCATGGCGCCGAAATCTTCACTGAGATAGCGGCGCCCGCCATGCCGGCGGCCGAGGAAGATGGCGCGCTCCGCTTCACCGGCGGGGCGCAGTGGGAGGATTGCTTCCACTCCAAGCTGCTCCAGCTTTTCGCGAGCCGGACCCGGCAGGTCGGACACCGGAGCGGGCAATGCAATGGCTCCGGCGGTCATCGCAATGGGGTCTTCGCACACGCGGACGGCGGAAGCCCCGAACAGCCGGGCGATCGCCTGTTCCGCCCATTCCATGAGACTCGTCTCCTCAACGGCTGTAGCGGCGCGGCTGCGCAGTTCGAGCAACAGCGCATCCAGATTATTGCGGGGGAACACCAGGTGAACGAGGAACTGCGATAGTCGTGAGCGCAGTACTGCGAACAGCAGCAGCAGCAGACACGCCGCGGCCAGCAGCATGCCCTCATGAAACGGACTCTCTTCGCCCCAGCGCATCACCGTGCGCACGTTCACCACGCTCACGCCGGCGAACAGGAACACAGCCGCGAAGAAGATGTTCACCAGGAAGCGGACGAAGGCATCCACGAGGAGGAAGCGGTAGTCCTGTAGCAGCACGAACAGCGCCAGCGCGATGCCGGCATGGTGCGCCAGCAGTTCGCCCGGCCAGGAGCCTGGCGTGGCTGCCCCAAGGTGTACGAACGACATCGAGAACAGGAACAGCGACATGGTTCCCGCAAGGCGTGAAGTAAGCCGCTTACGCTCCCCCGGTCCGGCCAGCAGCGCGATTACCGCAATCAGCGTCAGCGCCCCGAAACCAAGCGTGGTGATGCGGAGGGCGAGCGTGTGATTTTCGGGGGCATTCAACACCACTTCACTGGCATGGCTCGCTACGGTGAACCCGGCGAGAGTATACCCGGCGCGGCGGATCCAGGCGAAGCTGCCGCCCAGTGAAAGGTGAAGCAGCACGGAAGGCAGGACGCTCAAGGCCGAGGTGCTCAATGTCACCAGCGCCTGGGAAACCGGGCTGGCGGGATCGTTCCTTGCGATTACCAGCAAGGAGGCGAAGTTCCACAGCAGGGCCAGGGCGGTTGCTGTAATGGTGAGGCGGCTGCCGCGCAGCTTGGCTCCGGCGCGGTCCCGGAGCAGCAGGTAGAGGAAGATGGCGAAAATGAGGGTCCCGGCGCAGTGGCCCAGCGTGTTGACCAGCAACGGTTCATGGACCGTGAGGACCTCGTGCATGATTTATTCCGCGCCCGGTGGAGGAACCTGCCAGCCCTCGCCGCAGGCGAACACCTTGAACCGCTGTTCCGGACGGTGAAACAGCATATGCTCCACGAATCGCTCGATGTTGCGGTTGTCTTCGCCAAGGGTTCCATAGTGCATCGGCACCAGCCAGCGCGCGCCGATATCCGCGGCCAGGGCGGACGCCTCTTCGATGGTGAAGTTCACTTCGGAGGGGCCGCCAATCGGAAGCATGGCGACGCTGACGTTGTATGGCCGCAGGCGGTCCGCGAGCCCTTCATAAGGCACGGAATCGCCGGCATGGTAGAACGTGCATTCCCCACATCGCACAAGGTACCCGAGGTAGGGGTAGCCTCCCAGTGGCGTGTAGTCGAGTTCGGGGTGGGCCGAAGGTACGGCGTAGACGCGCGCGTAGGCGCCTTGCTTGAAATACTCCACCCGCAAGCCGCCGTCCGTGGTGGTCATGCGCTGGTAGCTGATCCCGATGGACCGGGCGTGCTCGGCCGAACTCTTGGGCAGCACCACCTTGGCCCGCGTCGAGGCCGCCAGCAGGGCCGGAAGTGTTTCGGGGTCCATGTGTCCGCCATGGGCGTGAGAGCACAGCACCATGTCGGCGTGGCGCACCTCCTCGGGCCGCAGCGGCGAAGCGGCACGGCGGGCCGGAGAATCGGAAAGCAGCGGGTCGAGGTAAAAGATGATATCGAAGTACTTCACGACGAACCCGCAGTGCCCCAGCCACCACAGACGCGGATGGGTGGCTTCCGCCTGGTCGATCTCCGCGAGCAGGGCGCCGCCGTGCTTGATTGGCTGCAACATGTTGCTACGCCAATTGTAAGCTGGCGGGATGAGGAGCGTGAACGGCGGGTGCGTCAGTTCCCCACGACAGCGGCCAGGATCCGCCGCGCCATTCCATCCATCGCCTTGCCGCCTTCGTGCCAGCGCCACACCAGCACAATGTCGTGCACGGGATCGATCCAGACGATGTTCCCGCCATTGCCGACGGCGGCGAAACTCGATGCCGGGGCGCTCGGCCATTGCCTGCGTTTCGTGTTGAGCCACCAGAGATACCCGTAGTCCGGACCGTGCGCCGAGGGCGTGGTGGCCTCCCTGATCCATTTTTCCGGCAGCAGTTGGCGGCCGTTCCAATTGCCTTTATTCAGAAACAGCAGGCCGAAGCGCGCCAGGTCTTGCGAATGGATCCACAGCCCGCCGCCCCAGCGCGTGCCGCCGCTCACTGATTCCACTCGCCTTCCCTTGATTTCCACGGTTGACTTCGCGCCGTAGCCCTTCCACCGCCAATCCGGGGAGGCTCCGATCGGGTCCATGATGTTTACCTTCAGCACGTCCGGCAGCCCTTCTCCGAAGACACGGGCCAGGGAGAGCGCGAAGCGGTTGATGCGCGCGTCGTTGTACTCGTAATACGTGCCGGGATCATGGATTTCCCGCGGTTCCCTCCTGCCGGCTCCGAACTCTTCCACGCCGAGGAAGTTCGCGTTCTTCCCCCACATTTCGCCTTCCCACTCGCTTTCCTGTTGCAGGTGGTTCTTCCAGGTGATTCTCGCGTTGTGCGGAGAGTCGTACCCGCCATCGTGGACATAGGCGCCGACACGATCATTCACGCCGCGGATCAGCCCCTTGTCGAACGCAATCGCGGCCGTGGTGGAAAGGAAGCTCTTGGCGGCGCTGTAGGCCGGATCGACGGCTTTCGTATTGCCGAACTCCGCCACAATGTAGCCGTGGCGCAGAATGATGCCGTTGGTGTGCGCGCGCCGGGCGGGAATGTCGCCCAGAACCCTACCGAAGACACGCACCTGGTCTTTTTCGAAATCCCACTTGGATTCGTGCGACTGAGCCCACTCGACGGCTTCCTTCAGCTTTGCGGCATCCATCCCCACTTCGGCGGGAGCTTTGTGTTCCCAGGCTCCGGCAGGGGGGAAGTAAGAGGCGCGCTTCGACGGCGCGGACTGGCCCGCCAGCCCGGCGGCGCACCACACCGTCAGCAGCGGCAGCGCCAGCAACTTGGCGCGGCCGGAAGGGTTGGCTCTCATGGATGAATAGTTTGTCACAGATTTGCGAAGCATGGACACGAGGCGGGCGGGCGCGCAGCCGCGTCTGGAAGGCGCTGGTTCAGTATCATGTTAGCAATGGGTTTTCTATGTCTATTCTTACTAATCCCTTTGCTCCCCGCGCAGGATTTTTCGGATATTCATATCGAGAGGGTGGCGGCCGGCAATCGGTTCACGGAGGGGCCCGTGTGGTCGCGCGAAGGCTATCTCATCTTCAGCGACGTGCCGAACAATCGCATGAACAAGTTCGTTCCGGGCCAGGGCGTGGCCAGCTTTCGGGTGAACACCAACGGGGCCAACGGAAACGCGTTTGATGCGCAGGGGCGGCTGTATTCCTGCGAAAGCCGCACACGCCGCGTGGTGCGAACGAAGAAGGACGGCACTCTCGAGGTGATCGCGGAAAAATACGAGGGGAAGCGCTTCAACGCTCCGAACGACATCGTGATCCGCAAGGATGGCCACGTCTGGTTCACGGACCCGGCTTTCGGCGAGCAGGCGGACCATCGGGAGATGGATTTTTATGGGATTTTTCATATCACCCCGAAGGGGGAATTGGACCTGGTGGCGAAGCCGAAAGGGCGTCCGAACGGAATCGCGCTATCGCCGAATGGCCGCGTGCTTTATGTTTCGAACTCCGATGAGCGCAGCGTCTATGCCTACGACGTGGACGGGCGCGGACGCGCCTCGAACGAACGCGTATTGATCGCGAAGACCGATGGCCCGCCGGACGGGCTTCGCGTGGATGAGAAGGGCAACCTCTACGTCGCCTGCAACGAGCTGTCCATCTACTCCCCGGAAGGCAAGCTCGTCCACAAGATCCAATTTCCGGAGCAGCCGCGAAACTGCGCGTTCGGCGACCCGGACTTCGAGACGCTCTACGTAACGGCCATGACATCGGTGTACCGGGTGAGGCTGCCGGTGAAAGGCGCGGTGCAATACTAGTGGCTCGCGACGACCGCAGATATCCCAAGCGTCCGGTGCTCGGCGTGGGCGCGCTTATCTTCCGGCAGAACAAGATTCTGCTGGTGGAACGCGGCAAAGAGCCGCTGAAAGGATGGTGGTCGCTGCCCGGCGGAGTGCTCGAGACGGGGGAGCGCATCGAAGAAGGCATCCGGCGCGAGGTGATGGAAGAGACGGGACTCGAGGTGAAGCCGGTATCGCTGGCCACGATCTTCGAGCGCATCATTCGTGACGACAAAGGGCGCGCACAATACCATTACGTGCTCATCGACTACATCTGCCGCATCCTTGGCGGCGCCCCGGCGGCGGCTAGCGACGTCAGCGCGCTGGCGTGGGTAGGGGAAACAGAGCTGCGGGATTACCGGCTTACGGAAGGCACCCTTCCCGTGATTGAGGCCGCCTTCGCTACCCGCCTCGCCGCGAAACTTCAGCCGCGGCCCACAAAGAGAATTCGCACATGACCAATTCGAGCGCTGACCTGTTGGAATTCGAAACGCTGCGACAACTGATCGGCCGCTTCATCGGCAGCCCGCTGGGCCGGGCGGAACTCGACGAGGTACGGCCGCATACGGACCGCCGCGCGCTCGAAGAGGCGCACGCGGTAAACGCCGAAGCCATCGAGTATCTGAAAAGCGCGAGCAAGCCGCAAACCGCCGGACGCGGCGCCGCATTGCGGCTGCGCTTCACTGACATTCCCGACATCCGGCAGGCGGCGCAGAAGCTGAGAATCGAAGGCGCGGTGCTCGAGGGCAAGGAGATCTTCGAACTCCTGAGCCTGCTTGACCGGGCTTGCGATATCCGCATGATCCTGCTGGCGGTGGAGGAGCGTTTCCCGCTGCTGGCAAAGCAGGCGGGGGGCATTGGGGGGGAACTGCGCGGATTGCTCCATGATCTGGCGAACCGCGTCCTGCCCGATGGCTCCGTGGCTGACCACGCGAGCGTGGCTCTGAACCGCATCCGCAAGGGAATCGAGCGGCAGAAGCGGATGATTCAGGAGTCGCTCGAGCG
>JADLBG010000757.1 GCA_020847895.1 Bryobacterales bacterium | reverse complement strand
GACCGGAAGGTGCGTTTCCGCACACGCTGCCGTAGGATGGGGAAGTAGCCGGACATGTATTCCGAAAGACTATTAGATCATTTTCAGAACCCGAGGAACGTGGGCGAGTTGCCGCCGCCGGCGCAGACCGTGGAGGTGATGAACCCCGCCTGCGGGGATATTCTGCGGCTGTCGGTGATGTGGGAGGGGGAGAGGGTGAGGGAGGTGAGGTACAAGACCCGGGGATGCACGGCTTCCATCGCCGCGGGGAGCGCACTCACGGAATGGATGGCCGGCCGCAGCCGGCCGGAACTGCGCGCGCTGAAGGCTGTCGAAGTGGAGCAGTGGGTGGGCGGCCTGACGGCGGAGTCGAAACATGCCGCCGTGCTGGTGGTGGATGCGGTCAAGGCGCTGCTGAGGGCTACAACTGCGTAGAGCGGATTATTCGGTCTTGCGTAAACTTTGCAGGTCAATCCCGATCTGGGCGCATTTCTTGTACAGGTGGCTGCGCTCGAGGCCGAGGGCGCGGGCCACTTCGCTCATGTTGTTGCGGCAGCGGCGCATCTCCTCGAGAATGGTGGAACGTTCGAAGGCATCCACGCGGGAGGCCAGGCTTCCACCGGGATGAGCGGCATCGCGCAGCCTGGGTAACGCCACGCGGACGATCTCCTCGTCCACCTCGGAATCGGCCAGCAGCAGCAGGCGCTCGACGCAATTTCGAAGTTCGCGCACATTTCCGGGCCAGGAGTAGCGCTCGAGCGCGGCGATCGCCCCGCTGGTGAAGTCTTTCGGCTTCCATCCGTTCTGGGCGCAGATGCGGGTGGTGAAATGCTTCACCAGCGGCGGGATGTCCTCGATGCGTTCGCGCAGGGCAGGCAATTGAATGGGGAAGACGAAGACGCGGTGATACAGGTCCTGGCGGAAGCTTCCACAGCGCACCTGTTCCTCGAGGTCTCGGTGGATGGCGACCACGAGGCGTACGTTCACGCGCATTGGCCGCTCTCCGCCCACCCGTTCGATCTCGCCTTCTTCGAGCACGCGCAACAGCTTTGCCTGCATGACGGGCGGCATGTCCCCGATTTCGTCGAGAAACAATGTTCCGCCGTGGGCCTGTTCGAACTTTCCGGCGTGCCGTGAGGCGGCTCCCGTGAAACTGCCCTTTTCGTGCCCGAAGAGTTCGCTTTCGATTAGCTCCTGGGGCACGGCGGCGCAATTGAGCGTGACGAACGGACCTTTGCGGCGGGCGCTCTTCTCATGGACAGCTCTTGCGATCAGTTCCTTGCCCGTGCCTGTTTCGCCGAGAATGCACACGCGGGATTCGCCGGCCGCCACCCGCTCCACCTGTTGCATGACGCGCCGCATGGCGTCGCTGGTCCATACGATCTCATTCCGGCCGATGATCTGACGCAACTCTCTGTTTTCGGCTTCGAGACGCGACAGTTTCAGCGCGTTATCCACGGACAGCAGCAGTTTGTCGGTGGAGAGGGGTTTCTCGAGAAAATCGAGCGCACCGAGGCGTGTTGCCCGCACGGCCATATCCACCGTCGCCTGACCGGAAATCATGATCACGGGCGTGGTGATGCCAAGGTCACGGATCTGGGCGAGCAGTTCGATGCCATCCTTGCCGGGCATGACTACGTCCGAGAGGATGACGTCGAACTTGCGCGAGGCGAGCAATTCGATGGCGCGGGCGGCATTATCCGCAACCGCCGGGTCATGGCCGGCGAGGCGAAAGGCGCGCGAGAGGGAGGCCAGCGTGTTCGGGTCGTCGTCAATCAACAGAAGGTGGCTCATGCATTTCTCCGCTCGGGAAGGTCGATGGTGAACGTGGCTCCATGGCCCGGCTCACTCGAAACGGAGATCTTCCCTTGATGATCACTCACAACCGATTGCACGATTGCCAGTCCGAGGCCGGTTCCGTGACGTTTGGTGGTGTAGTAAGGGGTGAAGAGACGGGCGCACTCTTCCGCGGTCAGACCTTGCCCGCTATCGGCAACCTGAATGCGGACCAGGGAATCGTGACCGTCGGTGCGGATTCGGAGGGTTCCCCCGTCCGGCATGGCGTCCATGGCGTTCAAGACCAGGTTGTGGAGCGCGCGGCGCAACTGCTCCGGATCGGCTTCGAGCAGCAGGGGGGAGGGGGCCAGTTCGAGGACGGGCTCAATGTGGGGCCGGCCCTCGGCGTGGAATTGCGCATCGAAGAGTTTCATGACGGCGGTGACAATGGTGTTGGCGTCGACGGTTTCCGACTGTGGCGGGGGCATGCGCGCAAAGTCGCTGAAACGGCCGATGATGGTTTTGAGATTTGCCAGTTCGGTGAGCAGCGCCGACGTGCTTTCCGCAAAGATCTCGTCGAATTCCCGGGAATCATTTGCTCGCGCACGCTGGAGGTTTTCGACGGTGATTTGAAGCGGGAATAAGGGATTCTTCAGCTCATGGGCGAGACGCCGCGCCAATTCCCGCCATGCGGCCACCCGCTCGGCCTGGACAGCGCGCTCACGCTGTTCCAGGAGCTGTGCCGTCATCTGGTTGAAGGTTCGCGCCAGGTCGCCAATCTCGTCACTGGAATTCACGGCGGCCCTCACCGACCAATCGCCGGCGGCAAGCGACCGCGCGCCCTCGGCAAGCTGTTCGACGGGCCGCGTGACACGCTCGGTGGCCCACCATCCAAGCAGCACACCGAGCAGAATGCCCGAGCCGCCGACGAAAATGCCGGTATAAAGAATCCAGCGCTCGAGCCAGACCTGTTCGGCGAGCGAAGAGCCCGCCAGCAGGACGCCGAGGAGAGTGTTGTGTCTTGCCAGCGGCAGCGCGACCAGAGATTCGGCGCTCGAGGGCTGAGGCGTCCATTGGACGATGGCCGCTGTCTGCTGCCCGCCGGCCCGAACCTGTTCCACCAACGGGGCGAGTTTTTCCACTTCGGCCACTGGCCCGGAGGCATCCATGACCTCGCGGGGCGATAACCAGAGCAACGCGCGCATGCCGGGCGCAGGGGCCAGGGAATCAAGAAATGCCCGGTCGAGTTTCCTCGCTCCCAGGACGTAGATCTTCTGATCTCCGGCGGTGGAGGCGCGGATAGCCGCGAGGGCCACGGCGGAACCTTCTTCGAGAGGGATGCGTGTGAGGAATGCTTCTTCGGTATTCCAGTCAGCGGGATCGATGAGCCAGTTATTCTGGTAGCCGAAGCGGGCCGGCCAGTGCGCCGAAGAGATGATGGACCGGTCCGGGCGCACGATGTCGAGGAAGTCCAGAGACTGGGCTTCGGCTTGTTGTTGTGCTTCGTTCAAGAACGGGGCGAAATCCGGATCGCGGTGCGCGGACTCGATGGCAATGCGCAGCAGTTGCTCGGAAGCGGCAACCCGCTTCACGCGCTGGATGACGTCATCGCCGCGTTGGGCGAGCTCGCGGCGGAACTGGCCGAGAAGCGCGTTGCGCCGGTCCTGGTCCATGCGCTCGAAGGCGCGCCGCGTGGCGATGGACACGGCTCCTGTAACGAGCGCAACGGCTCCCGACACGGTGAGCGAAGAGATCAACAGGAGCCTTGTGCGGAAGGTCACCGGCTCTCCTCGACCCAGACATTCGCGAAGTCCCACTGGTTTGCGGGAACCCATCGGGCGCCCAGCCAGTTGTGCACGCGCTCATTCAGCCGGTAGGCCAGGGGGAGATGAAAGAGAGGAATGACGCGGTGGGCATCAAGCAGAGTCTTCTCTTTCTCATAGCCTTTGCCTGCGCCGGCGCCCGCGGGTTCAAGCTGTGCGCTTAAATCATCGATCGCCAGCGCCGGATCGGGCAACGTGACGCAGAGCCGTAACAGGCGGACGTCAGGGGGAGAGCCGGCGCGCAGCATAATGCCCGCTTCCGCGGCATTCAATGCGATTCGTTCGCCGATGGCCCTCACGAGCGGGTCGTCGCGGTCATAGGAGAACTTCAGTATCGCCTGGCTCGACAGGCGCCCTGCCTGGTAAGAGCCGGGAAACAGAAACGCGTATCCGCTGAGCCATTGCGGAAGCAGCGCGCCGGAGACTTCGCCCTGGCGGCGCAGCAGAACCTGGTGGATGGCGGAGCGGTCAACGGCGAGCGCGAGCCTTTCGCGCACGGCGTCGGGGATGGCGCCGTTGGTGACCTGGAGGGCGAGGATTTCGGCCGGCGCCGAAACGGCGACCTTGGCTCCCCGCTGCCGCAGCCGTTGTGCTTCGGGCATGGGAATCTGAGCCACGTCCGTTTTCCCAAGGTCGAACCGCAATCCCTGGTCGCGCAGGGTCTGCCCCATGTGAATTTGAACCGAGTCGAGAAAGGGACGGCCACCCCAATATTGTTCATTTGCCTCGAGGGTGAGCATCTTTCCCGGCTCGAAGCGAGCGATATGAAAGGGTCCGGTTCCGAGGAGAACATCGCTGGAACGTACCACCACGGCATTCCGCGGGCGCGCGAGATTGCGGAGGATGTCTTCCAGGGGCCGGTCATCCGGCACTGTGACGACCCCGCCGGGGGGATTCCACGGCTCGCCGTTATGCAGCAGGACATTGCGGCGGAGGGTGAAGATCCAGCGCTTTCGCGCCGGCTCATGAGTCCAGGATACGGCCAGCAGCGGTTTCAGATTGCCGCGTTCATCGAGCCGGACGAGCGTCTCGAAGACCTGTGTGGTGAGCTTTTGTTTTGCCGAGGCATCGAGGGTATCGGATGGCCAATCGCCCGGATCGAGGCTCTGCACGGCGGCGCGAATATCGACGCGCAATGTCCCGCCGTAGCGGGGGCGGCGCGCCGCATCCAGCTTTCCTGCCGCCGGCAGCAGGAGGCTAAGGGCCGCAATCGACAGTGAGCAGGTATGCCGCATATCGTTCCGAATTCAAGTTGCGGGCGATGACGAGCGCGCCCTGCGGGGCCGGCCAGAGCGCGGTGACGGGACCGGGCAGTTCCACACGGCCGCCTACTTCCCGTGCTTTGCGGTTGGCGATTTCCCAGACCGAGACGGTGTCGTTGTTTTCCTGATCCGCCGGACCGGAGGAAAGGAGCCAATGGCCGGCGGCGCACACTGAAAGTACGGCGATGAAGTCGCTTCCCAGGCCATCGAAGACACCCACCTGTTGCCGATCGGCATCGTAAAGGTGGGCGCGGCCATCCGCATCCGCGAACAGATGCAGCAGCCGCGCCTGCTCCTCCACTTGTGCAACAGCGTAGAACGCGGGCCATCCCTCCACATCCAGAGTATTCCGCGCGATTGTGAATTGTACCGCATTGTCCTGCACCGCGAAGGCTTCGGAGCCTGGGGTACACGTCAGGTCGAGTGACGGGAACCAGCCTCCACGGCAAGTGAGCCCTGGAAGGTACACAAAGAGCACCTTATCTTGTACCACAAGGCGGCCGCGAGGATCACGAATGGCGGATTGCCCGGCGGGTTGGGAAGCCTCGCGGCGCCAGGAGTTTTCCTGCCGCGAGTAGAGGGTGATGCCGGAGGAATCGAGAACGATCATCCGGTCAGCGGACATCCATAGGTCGAGGATGGCACCCTCCTGCTCCCACACCAAGCTGCGGGTAAGTACAGGCATGGCGGATCGCGCCGCGGGCGACGGACGGTACCGTGTCATCTCCACCCACCGTTCGCCGTTGCGCTCCATCCGCGCCACCAGCAGATACCCTTGCAGATTCTCCGAAATGGTGAAGATCAATTCCGGGCTGGGGCCGCCGGCAAGAGTCTTGCGCAGGCCGCGGGCGAGGGCGCCTTGCGCCAGCGCAGCTTCCGCCGCCGGAAGCGATGAGAGGTTCCTGCTCACGATGCGGAGCGGTTCTCCGGGGGCCAAGTGCGGGGAGATGAGCCTGGCGAGTGTGCGAACGGCGTCTTCCAAGGTTTCACCGTCCGCGAGCGGCACGAACAAGAGGATGAGAAGAAGCCCCCGGAGCACCGTTGGAATCATAGCAAAGGCGCCG
>JADLBG010000756.1 GCA_020847895.1 Bryobacterales bacterium | reverse complement strand
CTACAGAACGACGACGGAGTTCAACCCTCTCTTCCGGGGTGAGGTCGATCGCGGCGATGGGGCGGGCCATGTCTCATTATAGACTCAATCTCTATTCTTACAAGCTATTTTAAGTACAGTACACTAGGTAGGTTAGTCGGAAGCGACTGGGCGATATTCGATGTTTCGGAGGGCTCCGGTTGTGTTGTAGGAGGCGAAGCCGAGCGGCGCCGAGAGGCGAATGTCGCCGGGGCGGAGGCTGATGTCACGGCCAGCAATGGGGACATTGACGACGCGCTGGTCATCGATCCAGGCTTGAATGCGTTGGGCGGTGACGCGGATACGGAACCGGTACCAGCGCCCCGTTTCAAAGTTATAGTAGGTGCGGGTTTCGTTGCCGGAGGCGTCCCATCCGTCGATGGAGGAGATGCCGACAATGTCCCCGCCCCATCCTCCGAGGACCCATGTGGCGTAGCGGCCCGCGGCGGGAAGAGTGACACTGGCGAAGAAATCGCCGCCGAGCATGCGGACCGCCTCGAAGCGGAGTTCGTAATCCTGGTGGGGGAAGGCGCCCTGCCAGGTGACGCCTGTGAGGGGTTGGCCGGCGGGGAGGACGAGCGCGCCGTTTTCCACGCGCACGCCTTTGTGGCGTGGGAAGGGTGTGGCTTGCCAGGCGCCGAGCGATTTGCCGTCGAAAAGAGATTTCCATTCGGAGGCGGGCATTTGGGCGTGGCTGAGAGACGACAGGGCAAGAAGGGAGAGAAGGCGGCGCATTTTGTTATGGAATGTAGCACGTGTGGAGGGTTGATACATCGATTCGATCGGACACTGTTCGATCAGACACGGGCAATGTTGATGTTTGTCCCTATATGAGCGGCGATCCTGCCCATCACGCCCAGGCCCCGATCCGGCGGCCTTGTGGCCCCAACGCGAAAGCCTGATGATGTTTGGGAGGAGTGATGGCCGCTAAGCTCACCTCGGCATTCAATCGAACAGACGATCCGCGCCTCCAGCCAGCGTACACAGTGGCGGAGGCGACACACTACGCGCGCATGCCCGAAGTCACGCTTCGAAGTTGGGTGTCAGGTCGACTCTACCCAGTGTCCGGCCAGAAGCGCAGATCCTCGCCGGTGATCCACCTGGACGACCCGAAGGGGCAGTACCTCTCCTTCATTAACCTCGTAGAAGCGCACGTTTTGGCGGCCATCCGGCGCCGGCACGGGGTCAAGCTCCCCAAAGTCCGTCGAGCACTGGACTACGTCCGGCGCGAATTCCATGTGGAGCGCCCGCTCATCGACCAAGCATTTCAAACTGACGGGCTGGATCTTTTCGTTGAGCGTTACGGCCAGATGATCAACGCATCCAGACAGGGGCAGCAAGCGATGAAAGAGATCATCAGCGTCTACCTCCAACGGATCGAACGCGATACCCGCGGGCTGCCCATCAAACTGTACCCGTTCACCCGGGACACAGAGTCCGACGTTGCCCCGAAATCCGATCCACGCCTGGTCGTCATGAGCCCAACGGTATTCTTCGGACGGCCCGTCATTGCCGGCACCGGTATTCCCGTCTCCGCGATCTACGAGCGGTACAAGGCGGGCGACTCCGTCGCTGACCTTGCTCGGGATTTCCGATTGGAGACAAGTGCCGTCGAAGAAGCGATCCGCTGCGAAGCCGCCTGACGATACCGTCTTCTTCATCGACAGATCCTTGGGCGTTGAACCACTCCGTGGTGTGCTTGTCGAAGCGGGCTTTACGTGCGCATGCCCGAAGGCAACTTCGACATCAAAGCCGTGGCACCGGCGAATCCGGGATCGGATCTCACCGTGGGGATTCAAACATGAGATTTCAGACGGCTGCGGACAAGGGCGTCAGCCCGGCCACTCAGTCTGGGCTTGACATATATCCGTAGCGGATATAGTATCGGAGCATGGCGAAGAAGAGCACGGCGCACGCTCCACTGACTCCCGCCGTGCTGCACATCCTGCTGGCGCTTTCGACGGGGGAGCGGCACGGGTACGGAATCATGAAACAGGTGGAGGCGGACTCGCAGGGCAAGGCGAAGATGGGCCCGGGGACGCTGTATGGCTCGATAGGGCGAATGATGGACGCCGCGCTGATCCGGGAAAGCGATCAGCGGGTCGATCCGCAGATGGACGACGAGCGGCGGATCTATTACGAGCTCACAGACGCGGGACGGGCGGCGCTGGAAGCGGAACTGAAACGGTATCGCCGCGTGGTGGCGGTGGCGGAAGGACGTATCGCATATGGCCGCTGACCTCGCGGACCGGCGCTACCGGACTTGGTACGCGAAGCTGCCGCGGCTGTATCCGCCGCCTTTCCGTGAGCGGTTCGGCGAGGGGATGGCGCAGACATTTCACGATCTCTGCCGGGAGCGGAGGGAGGCCAGGCGGGGACTGTTCGGGTTCGCGCTGTGGATTCTTTGCGAGACGTTGGTGGGAATCGTCCGGGAGCACACTTTTTATATGTCACAACTGGGAAGAACGACGCTGCGTGTGGCGCTGGGCGCGCTGGCTGTGTGGATGGCGCCGCTCGTGGCATCGCAATTTGTGGAGGACTGGCACTGGGGCGTGGGAGGTTTCGCGCGGGCGTATGTCCTGTTCTTCCTTGTGGGGATGGCGATTGCGCTGGTCGCGAGGCGGATGGGCGTGTGGTCGTATAAGGCGGGCGTCGCCGTGGCGCTGGTGGCCGGGTTCGCCTTGGCGTGGTCGACCATGGTCCAGGTTGCGGACTCGGGACATCCGGAGCGCCTGTGGTACCACAGTGTGCTCGTGGTAGGGGCGATTGGAGCGTGCCTGGCACGGCTGAAAGCTTCGGGGTTGGCCTCGACATTGTTCGCGATGGCAGTGACGCTTGCGCTGATTGCCGTGATACTGCCTTCGGGCGCGCCGCCCGACCTTGCGTGGAGAATGGCCATTGGGCATGGAGTATACGTAGTGTTGTTCACCGCCTCAGGTTTCCTGTTCCGGCACGCGAGTTTGGCCGGATTGAGGTAAGACCGAGGCCGATTACAAACCGGCCGCCGCATCGACGTACGCCCGGAGGGGTGTGGTGTATTTGAGCAGCGCCAGGGAGCGTTGCGTTGCTATCCAACTGCCATGGACTTCCCTATGGTCCAGTGAGAGGGCTGCGGAGCGGCGGGTACAACCGCGCGCGTGCGCGAGAGCAAAGGGGATTCCAGTGATGTGAGGGGGAGCGGTGGGCCCGACAGAACTCGAATCTGTGACCTCTACCGTGTCAAGGATGAGCTCGGGAAGGTAAAGGTCTCCTGTTTTCAGTCAGATACGGGCCATGCGGCTCTTTCTGGAGTCCAAATGGAGTCCACTTGGAGTCCAAGTCCCTTGTTTTCATGGGCATGATGGACGCCGGATCGCGCCCATGATTGGGCAAGCCGTTTCAACGACATGGCAGGGTGGGCAGCATGGGCAGGATGTTTTCGTTGTCCTATCCATGGTGTGCAGCATGTTGCATAGAGAAGATTTTCGATGCCCCCTATATGAGCGATGATCCTGCCCATCATGCCCAAGCCCGGCCCCGGCGGCCTTGTGGCCTCAACACGAAAACCTGATAATGTTTGGGAGGAGTAATGGCCGCGAAACTGACCTCGGCATTCAATCGAGCAGATGATCCGCGTGTCCAGCCAGCGTACACCGTGGCGGAGGCGGCACACTACGTGCGCATGCCCGAAGTCACGCTTCGGAGTTGGGTGTCAGGTCGACTCTACCCAGTGTCTGGCCAGCAGCGCACGCCGGTGATCCACCTGGATGACCTGAGGGGGCAGTATCTCTCCTTCATTAACCTCGTCGAAGCGCACGTTTTGGCAGCCATCCGGCGCCGGCACGGGGTCAAGCTTCCCAAAGTCCGTCGAGCACTGGACTACGTCCGGCGCGAATTCCATGTGGAGCGCCCGCTCATCGACCAAGCATTTCAAACCGACGGGCTGGATCTTTTCGTTGAGCGTTACGGCCAGATGATCAACGCATCTCGCCAGGGGCAACAAGCGATGAAAGAGATCATCAGCGTCTACCTCCAAAGGATCGAACGCGATACCCGCGGGCTGCCCATCAAACTGTACCCGTTCACCCGGGACACAGAGTCCGACGTTGCTCCGAAATCCGATCCACGCCTGGTCGTCATGAGCCCAACGGTGTCCTTCGGCCGGCCTGTCATTGCCGGCACTGGTATTCCCGTCTCCGCGATCTACGAGCGGTACAAGGCAGGCGACTCCGTCGCTGACCTTGCTCGGGATTTCCGATTGGAGACAAGTGCCGTCGAAGAAGCGATCCGCTGCGAAGCCGCCTGACGGTACTGTCTTCTTCATTGACAGATCCTTGGGCGTTGAACCACTGCGCGGTGTCCTTGTCGCAGCGGGCCTAGCTGTTCAAATCCACGACGACCACTTCAAGCGCGATGAAGAAGATACCGTCTGGCTCACAGCCGTTGGACAGCAGGGGTGGGTCGTTTTCACCTAGGACCAGCGGCTGCGGTACCGGCCGCTGGAAATTGCCGCGCTCAAGTCCAGCGGCGCGCGCGTGTTTATCCTTGTTGCTGGAAACTTGCGAGGCGCGGAAATTGCGTCTGTCTTTGTGAGAGCCCTGCCAGCCATCTACCGCATCCTCGGAGCGCACGACGGGCCTTTCATCGCGCGGATTGCCAAAAGCGGGAACGTAGCGCTCTGATCATCCCGTTGGAACTTCTCTGTTGACGACTGAAGCGCGGCGATGATACTCAGGTATTGAACGCTCGCAAGGCGTTCCCCAGAGGCGCGCGGGGCCTCTCGCAAATCCCGCATCCCTCCCAACAAGCCTTTCGGCTCCCTTGCGGGCATACCCGCAATCCCACCCGGGCAGACACCAGAACTATGCTCAAAAGCATCCGGATCGAGAATCCGGTTTCCGATTGCCGGTTCACCACGAAGAACCGCGCCAGGCGCTTCGTCTCGCAGGGACGGGCGGTCTGGGTCGAGCCTGACGTCTCCATCCGGTTCATCGCCGCGGACCACCGGCATCGCGCCGCGCAGACATCGGTGGACACGACGCGCTTTGGGTACGAGCGGGCCGCCCACGCCGGTCTGGCACAGCTCTCGGAACTGGCCAACCTCCCGATGGTCACGCCCGGCGTCCTCTTGGGCTTGGGTAAGAGGAAGGGCGCCAGCCGGCACACGTTCCTCGCAAACCGAGGGCTGTGAGAGACGATGCCGATCAAGCCTCCCACCAGCCACGGCTTCCCGGCCAGGATTCGCATCCCGCGACAGCGATCGATGGTCCACGTACTGGTCAGGGACGGAGTCCCCTGCGACGAGGTGGTCGAAGTGATCATTCCGGCAAAGACCATCGGCATGCGGGACGCGCGGCGTCGGCCGACGAGCTGCGCGAACCCTGGCAGGATCGGCCGGTGATGCGAGCATGTGCCCCGAGTGTTTGAGTGACGACATCGAAGTCAGCGAGTTCGACTTCGGCATCCGCCCGCAGACCGGCTACCACGACGCAGGCGAGCGATTCCGATGCCTGGTTTGCGGTGCGACGGGCGATGCAGCCGAACTGGTGCGGAATGCGATGCAATCCTGGGTCCTTCCTGGCCGGCTCGGCGGCGGGTGGAATGGTGGCACGATTTCGCCAGCGTCACACGCGATGAAAGGTTGTCGGTAGTCGGTTGTCAAACCCCCGTTGAGGCTTCCACAGAACCATGGCAGATGCTCCTTCCCTCCAACCGCGATCACTTGGAAAGATTGCGGTCCCCACACCAGGAACTCCCGTCCGAGTGACCCCCGACACTTCGATCCGTGCCCACCGGATCCGGTTCGCCGTCGCCATCGGCGAGACGGGGCGGGTGTTCCTCGGCGTAGCGGGGATGAACAAGGCGAGCGGCGCCGGCGTGGCGAAGGAGTTCTGGCCGACGGGCGCCGGTGGCGGGGTGGCGGACGAACTGGTGCTCGAATCCGCGGCGGGCGAGTTGCGGCCGTCGGACTACTATGTGGATGCCAACGCCGCTGGCGAGGGGTTGATCGTTGCCTACTGGGTCTGGATCCCGAGCTTCAATAGCTGAGCGCGTGACGCCGGCCATGGCGCGGCGCATCGAGCTTTGGCCCCTGGAGCGCCTGGTGCCCTATGCGCGGAACGCAAGAACGCACTCGGCCGACCAGGTGGCGCAGATCGCGGCGTCGATCGCGGAGTTCGGCTTCGTGAATCCGATCCTCGTCGACACCCGCGACGGCATTGTTGCCGGGCATGGGCGACTGCTGGCGGCGCGCAAGCTCGGCTTGCCTGAAGTGCCGGTGATCGTTCTCGATCATCTGAGCGAGACGCAACGGCGAGCTTACGTCCTGGCCGACAATCGCCTGGCGCTGAACGCCGGCTGGGATGACGAGATGCTGGCGGCAGAACTCGCGGAGCTAGAGGGCGATGGGTTCGACCTGGGGCTGATCGGTTTTAACGAGCAGGAACTTGCTGCCCTGATGGCGGAAGCAGACGAGGGCCCGACGGAGCCCGGAGAAGAGGAAGTGCCTCTTCCGCCCGCCAAGGCAGTCACGCAGCCGGGGGATCTGTGGCTCATCGGACCGCACCGGGTCCTGTGTGGAGATTGCCGGGACCACGCGGCGGTCGCAATGGCGTTCGGCGGCGGCCAAGCGAACGTGGTGATCACCTCGCCGCCCTACGCCACGCAACGGGAGTACGATCCATCGAGCGGCTTTCGCCCGGTGGCTCCTGACGACTACGTGGAGTGGTACCGGGACGTGGCGGCGTCGATCGCCTCCGTGCTCGCTGGCGATGGCTCCTACTTCCTGAACATCAAGGAGCACGCCGAGGACGGGCAGCGGCACCTGTACGTGAAGGATCTGTTCATCGCGCATGTGCGGCAGTGGGGCTGGCGGTTCGTGGATGAGTTCTGCTGGCGCAAGACGGACAACGGAGTGCCCGGAGGCTGGAACAACCGCTTCAAGAACGCGTGGGAGCCAATCGCCCATTTCAGCCGCGGCGATACCATCAAGTTTCATCCGTTCGATGTGGGCCACCGTTCCGAGGACTGCTTCGACTACTCGCCCAACAACCCGAAGTCGGCCTCGGGCAGCGGGCTTCTTGGCACGGGCGCACGCGGCGAGGCAGCGGGCAAGCCGGGCCGCCGGGATGAAGACGGGCGGTTCGACGGCATCGCTAGGCCCTCGAACGTGATCGAAGCGAAATCAGAGTCCGGCCAAGGTGCGCACTCGGCTCCGTTCCCGCGCGCCATTCCGGAGTTCTTCATCAAGGCGTTCTCTGACAAAGGCGACATCATCTTCGATCCGTTTCTCGGCAGCGGAACAACCATTGCCGCCGCGCATGGACTCGGCCGCGCCGGATACGGCCTGGAGATCAGCCCGGCTTACTGCGACGTGATCCTGCGACGCATCGGCGAACTCACTGGCGAGGCGCCCGTCCTCGCCGGGACCAAACAGCGGATCGCGGCCGTTGCCGCCGAGCGCGGTGTCCCGCAAGAGCAGGTCGACAATCCAAGGCTTCGTGATTCACGCCGGATTCAGCATCACGGTCCGGCGCCCTTTTACGGGAGCCGCAAGGCTTCCTGACCAACTGCAGTTCATTCCATTCGATCGAACAAGGAGAAAATCAGCATGCCCGAAGTAGCCACGCCCAACCAGGCCGAACGCGAGTTCGAGACCGGGACGGACGAGTCCTTCAAGAATGCCAACGCGACCGGCAGCGCCACGCACAACGAGAATCAGCGCGTGACGTATGCCAACATCAAGCGCACCTACGACGTCTACCAGGACCTGGACATCCAGGCCGCGCGCCAGTCTCTGATCGAGCAGACGCGGCTCAACCAGATCGCCTCCCAGGCACTGCAGAACGCGGTCGAGACCGCCAACATCGTCGGCAAGCGCAACCTCGAGCTCAACAACCTGGCGCACGACTCCTTCTGGAATCCCGTCGCCAGCGGCGCCGGGATGAACCTGACCGCGGGCGCCGTTCCCGCCAACCGCGCGACCGACGTGAGCGCCGCCGGCGTGGGCGTCGATGCGCAGGCCGTGGCCGCCGCTGTCGCCAAGCAGGTGGACGCGACGGTGACCCCGGTGCTCGCCACTCTGCAGCAGATCGTCCAGGCGCTGACCACCGCGACCACGGCGATCGCCAACACGGTCAATCAGGCGCAGCCGAAATCGGCGGCGTAGTCCTTCCTCCGGCCGGGGCGGTCTTCGGGCCGCCCCTCTTTTCAGGAGATCAAACGATGAACACTCTGTTCGCCATCCTCAAGTTGCTGCCTCTCGTGTTGACGGCGGTGAAAGCCGTAGAGGACGCCATCCCGCTGCCTGGTCAGGGCAAGAAGAAGCTGGACTTGGTGCTCGACATCCTTCGGACCGCCTACGACGGCGGGCTGGATGTTACGCGCGAGTTCAGTTGGGAGAAGCTGGTCACCATCGTGGTCCCGATGATCACCAAGATCGTGGACCTGCACAACGAACTCGGGCTGTTCCACAAGACGGAACCGAGCAAAGCATGACGGATCTGCAGGTGGTGCGCTGGCCGGTGGAGCGTTTGCTCCCCTACGCCCGGAATGCGCGCACGCATTGTGACGAACAGGTGGCCCAGATCGCGGCGTCGATCGCCGAGTTCGGCTGGACCAACCCGATCCTCGCCGGCGGCGACGGAGTCGTCATCGCCGGCCACGCCCGCCTGCTGGCAGCACGTAAGCTGGGGATCACCGAGGTCCCCGTCATCATCCTCGACCATCTGAGCGAGTCACAGCGCCGGGCTCTGGTGATCGCGGACAACCGCCTGGCTTTGAACGCGGGGTGGGATGAAGAGATGCTGCGCGTTGAACTCGATGCGCTTCGCGAGGACGACTTCAACCTCGACCTGCTGGGCTTCGGCGACGACGAACTGGAAGCGCTGCTCTCGGAACCCGATAGCGAGGTCACCGGCAACACGGATGACGACGCGGTTCCGGAGACGCCGGAGACCGCGGTTACGCTTCTCGGGGACGTGTGGCTGCTCGGCGACCACCGCCTCCTGTGCGGCGACGCCACAAACCTCGAGGCTGTGCAGAAGGTGTTGGCCGGCGGACTGGCGGACATGGTCTTCACGGACCCTCCGTACAACGTGAACTACGGTGCCACGATGAAGGACAAACTGCGCGGAAAGAAGCGCAAGATCGCCAACGACAATCTCGGTGACGGCTTTGAGCAGTTCCTCCGAAATGTCTGCGCCAACCTGCTGACCGTGACCAAGGGCGCGATCTACGTCTGCATGTCGTCGTCGGAACTCCACACGCTGCATCGGGCCTTCACGGAGAGCGGCGGCCACTGGTCCACGTTCGTCATCTGGGCGAAGAACACGTTCACCATGGGGCGTTCGGACTACCAGAGGCAGTACGAGCCGATCCTCTACGGATGGAAAGAGGGCACCGACCACTTCTGGTGCGGCGCCCGTGACCAGGGAGACGTGTGGCTGGTGAAGAAGCCTGCCGCGAACGACCTGCATCCAACCATGAAGCCAGTCGAACTCGTGGAGCGCGCCGTCCGGAACAGCAGCAAGAGCCGAGATACAGTACTTGATCCGTTCGGCGGCTCGGGCTCCACGCTGATCACCTGCGAGAAGGCCGGTCGCCAGGCGCGCCTGATTGAACTGGAGCCGAAGTACTGCGACGTAATCGTCCGCCGCTTCCAGGAGTTCGCTGGCAAGCCGGCGACGCTCGAGTCCGATGGGCGAGCGTTTGCAGAAGTCGCGGCGGAGCGATTGGGCGTGGCGGCATGAATCGAACGCTGCCACCGGGAGTTGGCGCAGATCGAAGCCGAGATCCGCGCGGGGAATCCCGACGTCCAAGGCCTGTGCCTTGCGTTGTCGGACTGGTCGGCCGAGTTGCGCATCCTTAGAAACCTTCCATGGAACACCACGTTCTTCTTCAGATCCTGATCCCCGCCTCCGGCCTGGTCTCTGGCTTGATCGGCGCTTTTGTCGGGCTGCAAAACCGCGCCCTGCTGGCGGAGGTGCGCCGGGAACTGGCGGAGTTGGAAAACCGGATTATCACTCGCATCAACGGCACCTACGTGCGCGCGGGCGAGTGCCGCTTGCGCGAGGACAATATGCACGCGCGACTGGAAGCTCTGGTGGAAGAGGTCCGGAACAGAAACGCCGCCGGATTGTGAGGCCGGCGGCGGTGGAAGGCGGGACCTGGCTACTGGGTGACGCGGTACGCGCGGGCGCCTTCGGAGGTCTTCAGAGATTCGATGGTAAGGCCCATCTTCTTGCCGAGACTGCCGGAGATGAAGCCGCGAACGCTGTGCGCCTTATGCCGACATCGGCATAAGGCGCATTATGCCGACGTCCAGATTATGCCGACCTGTGTTGGCAACCCGGCCTGTGGAGCGGGAATCGCCGCGATGGAGTCGGCATAATCAGAGACGTTTGACCACGTGCTATGGTCTCCTCTTTCAAACCTAGAAGAGGAGTTTCCATGTTGGTCAAACCCATCGAAGCACCGACCGCATGCTCACGCGATGCCCTTTTGCAGGACTTTGAAGGCGAACTGCTGCAGCAAGGATATCCACCAAGTACCGTTCACAGAAAGAAGAGACTGTTTGCCGACCTGTGCGATTGGCTGCAGGCTCAGGAATTAACCACGGGCGATCTGTCATTCCGACTGGCGGATCGTTTCTTACGCGACCGCAGATCCGCAGGCTTCGCTAGACACAAGACGCACAGGACCCTGCGTCCGATCGTTGATTATCTCCATCGGCTGAAGCTAACTCCTCCCCTTGAGGCACCTGTGAGCGAAGGCCCTGCAAGCGTAATTCTGAACCGGTACCGGCGCTTTATGACCATGGAGCGTTCCTTGATAGCCACTACGGTCGAGGGGTATGTAAATCGCCTGCGCCCATTTTTGGATAGCAGAAATTCTGCAGATGGCCTTGCCCTGGAGCTTGGTAACCTGAGCCCGGCCGATATCATCTCGTTTGTGGTGGCGCGGTGCCCTCGCCAAAGCAGCGGCATGGCGAGGTTGACAATCACAGCGCTTCGTTCGTTCCTTGGCTTTCTTCATCTTGAAGGCATCACGGAAAGATCGCTCGTCTGCGCCGTGCCATCGGTTGCGTGTCGCCGATTGGTGGGTTTGCCCAAGGGGCTTGAGCCCGATCAGGTTCAGCGCTTACTTGCATCATGCCATGCGAATACCCCCATCGGCTGTCGGGACCTTGCCATTCTGACCCTGTTGGTCCGGCTGGGACTTCGACGCGGCGAGGTAGCAAAGCTCATGTTGGACGATATCGACTGGCGAGCGGGCACGATCGTAGTGCGTGGCAAGGGAAACCGTATAGAACACATTCCCTTGCCGCAGGACGTCGGCCTCAGGCTGGCCGAATACCTGGAACAGGCTCGCCCCATGAACGCGCAGAGCCGGGCCGTATTCGTAAGGTGCGTCGCTCCCCATCACCATCTCACCCCGACTCGCGTGAGCACGATCGTGGCGGATGCTGCACAGCGGGCCGATCTCGGGCGCGTCCACGCGCATCGCCTGCGCCATACCGCAGCTACGCAACTTTTACGTACCGGTGCATCACTGCCGGAAATCGGTCAACTCTTGCGTCATGTTCGTACCGAGACAACAGCGATCTATGCGAAGGTCGACCGTAACAGCTTGCGCACGATTGCGCGCCCATGGCCGGGAGACGTCCAATGAGCGCCCTTCGCCAAGCTCTCACAGACTATCTGGCCATGCGTCGCGCCCTTGGTTACAAGCTTGACAAAACAGAGAGACTTCTCGGCCAGTTCGTTTCTTTTTTAGAAGATCGCGGCGAAAAATGCCTGACAACCGAAACGGCGCTGGCCTGGGCAAGTCTCCCCGCAGGCGCCGACGCAAGCTGGACTTCCAGGCGGCTTGCCGAAGTTCGTATCTTCGCCCGACACCTCCATGGGATCGACCCTGCCACCCAGGTGCCGCCAATGGATATGCTGCCAGGTCGAGCGCGCAGAGCAACACCGTACCTCTACTCGCCACACGAAATCTCGAACCTGATGTCGGCGACAGCGATCGTGCGCGGGTCCCACTTGCAAGCAACGTATCGGACACTGATTGGCGTGCTAGCGGCAACCGGAATGCGTGTCGGAGAGGCGATCGGCCTCGACAGCGATGACTTCGACGCGATCAATGGCCTGCTCACGATTCGCAACGGCAAATTCGGCAAGTTCCGCGAATTGCCGTTGCACCCGACCGTGGTCACGGCCCTGCAGGACTACTTGCGCCGCGATGATCGCCCACATCAGGCGGGCACGTCGGCATTGCTGTCGTCTTCTGCAGGCAGGCGATTGCGCTACAACAACGTGATGCCGACATTCCAGAAACTGCTGCGCCATTGCAGTATCTCACCACGTTCGGCCGCATGCAGGCCGAGGATCCATGATCTCCGGCATGGCTTCGCCGTCAATACCATCATTGATGGCTACAAGGCAGGCGAACCTGGGGTCCGCATGGCGATCTTGTCAACCTACCTCGGTCATGTCGACCCTGCCAATACCTACTGGTATCTGTCGGCCG
>JADLBG010000755.1 GCA_020847895.1 Bryobacterales bacterium | reverse complement strand
TCGCCGATGGTATACTTGGGCTTCGCGTGAACTCGAACACCGAGAAAATCCTGGAACTCTTCCGCCAGACCGGCGCCTACCTCGAAGGGCATTTTCGTCTCACCAGCGGGATGCACAGTCCGGAGTATTTGCAGTGCGCTCTGGTCCTTCAATATCCTCACTATGCGGAAATCCTGGGCCAAAAGCTGGCTTCCGGCTTCCGGCGGCTGGAGCCGGTTCGCAACCTGGATGTAGTGGTGAGTCCCGCGATGGGCGGCCTCATCATCGGTCATGAAGTGGCACGGGCGCTGAATGCGCGTCACATTTTCGCCGAGCGGGTCGAGAGCAAGATGACTCTTCGCCGGGGTTTCGCCGTGAAGCCTGGGGAAACAGCCGTAGTGGTGGAGGACGTGATCACGACGGGAGGGAGCACTCTCGAAGTGGTGCAACTGCTGAAGCAAAGCATGGTGCGAGTGGTAGGGGCAGGGTCGATCATTGACCGCAGCGGGGGGCGCGCGGATGTGTCGGTTCCGCGGATTGCGCTTGCCACGATGCATGTAGTAGCTTACGACAGCACGCAATGTCCGCTCTGCGCGAACGGCATCCCTGTGGTGAAGCCCGGCTCGCGCGCCGTTGCCTGAATGCCGCGAAGGCTGAAGTTCACCATCTCTTATGACGGAACGGAGTACCATGGCTGGCAAGTGCAGCCGGGGCTAGCCACGATACAGGGCACACTCGAGAGGGTTCTGAGCCAGATTGAGGGGGCTCGCGTGGATGTGGCGGGATCGGGGCGTACGGACGCGGGTGTGCACGCGCTGGCGCAAACGGCGGCGGCCACGCTTCACAACCCCATCCCTACAATGAACCTTCGCAAGGCGATGAACCGGCTGCTGCCGCGGGATATTCGAGTTTTCGATGTGCGGGAAGCGGCGGCGGATTTCCATCCGCGGTTCCAGGCGGTTGCCAAGACGTACGAATACCGTATCTATCGGGAGGAAATCTGCCCGCCCTTCGAGCGCCGCTACGTCTATCATCATCCTTATCCGCTTGATGAACGGGCATTGCGCGCCGCTGCTTCGCTCTATGAGGGAACGCACGATTTCACCGCTTTCGCCGCCGCGGACGAAAAGGATTCGCTGGGGGCAACGAAGGTGCGTACCATCTTCAGTTCCACAGCCCGGAGGGAAGGGGCGCGGCTGGTTTACCGGGTGCGGGGGTCCGGTTTCCTGAAGCATATGGTGCGCAACCTGGTGGGTGGATTGCTGGAGGCGGGCAAAGGGAACCTGACCTTGCAGGACCTAGCCGCGTTGCTTCGAAACCCGACGGCAAGGAAACTCGGCTATGCCGTGCCTGCATGTGGCCTGTTTCTCATTGCCGTGGAGTACGAGTAACGCTTCGCTCTGGTACGCTTACGAACATGGCCGCCCGCCTGTTGTTTCTGCTGCTCTCCATACCCTGGGCGCTGTGCGCGAAGACTGATGCCGCCAGCCTCGGCCACATCATCGAAGAAACGCGCAAAGCGTTTCATGTTCCGGGCATCGCAGTCGCCATCGTGCACGGCGATTCCGTGGTGTTCGCAAAAGGGTCCGGTGTAAGAGAGGTTGGGGCTTCGGCTCAGGTGACGCCGGATACTCGCTTCGCCATCGGGTCCACTACGAAAGCGTTCACGACAGCAGCCATGGGGATACTGGTGGATGAAGGAAAAATGAGTTGGGATGATCCGGTGCGCAAGCACATTCCGTTCTTCCATCTTTCCGATCCGCTCGCTGACGCCAACGTCACGATGCGGGATATTGTGAGCCACCGGACAGGACTTTCGCGGAACGATTTGCTGTGGTACGGCTCGCCGTGGGGCAGTGAAGAGATTATCCGCAGGATCGGCTTGGTCCCGCTCAGCAAATCGTTCCGGTCGGCGTACCAATACCAGAACATCATGTTCCTGACCGCCGGATACGCCGTTGGCCGGATCGCCGGGTCTACCTGGGAGGAGTTCGTCCGCGGGCGCATTTGGGCGCCGCTCGGGATGAGGAATTCGGATTTCAGCGCCCGGGATGTGGTTCATGCAGCGGACTACGCCATGCCGTATGAAGAGCGGGAGGGGAAGGTGGTTTCCGTCCCCTGGCGCAACATTGACAACATCGCGCCCGCGGGAGCGATCAACTCCTCGGTGAACGATCTTTCGAAGTGGGTTCGCATGCAGTTGAACGGCGGCGTCTTCGAGGGCAGGCGCATTCTGAAGGAGAAGACGCTGCTGGAGACGCATACGCCGCAGACGGTGATGCGGCTGGATGATCCGAACTCGCGCACAGTCAACATCGGCACGCATGTCATGTCGTACGGGCTCGGCTGGGTGATTCAAGACTACCGGGGGCACTCGATGGTTTCGCACGGCGGCGCCATCGACGGATTTCGCGCCCAGGTGACTCTGCTTCCGGAGGAGCATTACGGGATCATTATTCTCGCCAACCTGGGGGGCAACAACATGCCCGAATGTCTGCGCTCCGCGCTGGCCGATGAACTGCTTGATTTGGCGCCGATGGGTTGGAACGAGAAATACCTCGAGGTTCAAAAGAAGCGGGAGGAAGAGCAGGAGAAGACGCGCAAGGAGCGTGACGCCAAGCGGCGCAAGGACACGAAGCCTTCCCGCGAGATGGAGGCTTACGCGGGCAAGTTCGAGAACGGCGGTTATGGAGAAGCGGTGATCACTGTTGAAGGAGGCGCGTTAGAACTGCATTGGAGCAATTGGAATACGCGGCTGGCGCATTTCCAGTTCGATACATTTCTCACCGCGCCTGACAAGACCCCGCTTGGGGATTCGCTGGTGCAGTTCCAACTCGATGCGCAAGGCAACGTGGCCACGGTCCAATTTATCGAGCAGCAGTTCCGGAGAAAGAATCCATGAAGCGGCTGGCTCTGATACTCTGCTGCGCGCAGTATCTTTGGGCGCAACAGGATTCCTCACTGCCGCTGCTGGAGCGGGAAATGGCGCGGCTGGCGCGGCTCAGCAGCGGGGGTGTTGTGGGGGCCACGGTCATCCACATCGAAACAGGGCGCCGCGTGAGTCTGAACGCGCGGGAACGGTTCCCGATGGCGAGCACGGTGAAGGTTCCTCTTGCGGTTCACCTGCTACGGCTGGTGGATGAGGGCAAGGAGCGCCTGGACCGCATGGTTACGGTGGAGGCGCGCGATCTCCACCCAGGCAGCGGCACTCTTTCCGATCTGTTCAACAAACCGGGCGTGTCGCTCAGCATCCGGAACCTGCTCGAGTTGATGCTGCTCATCTCTGACAATTCGGCGACGGACATGCTGCTGCGAATCGCCGGGGGCCCGGGGGCGGTGACCGCGCGAATGAAGTCGATCGGCATCGAAGGACTGCGTGCGGATCGCTCGACTGCGCTACTGATCGCCGACGCTGTTGGGTTTCGCGACAGGCTTCCGCCGGAAGAGCAATGGACGCCGCAAATCTTCGCGGACGCTTTCCATGGGGCGGACGCCGCAACGCGGGAGGCCGCCCGGAAGGCCTTCAACGAGGATCCGCGCGACACCTCGACGCCGGATGCGATGGCCCAGTTGCTGATCCACATCTACCGCAAAGATGTGCTGAAGCCGGATACCGCGGAACTGCTTCTGGACATCATGCGCCGCTGCCGCACCGGGAGCACGCGCATCAAGGGAATTCTTCCGGCGGAAAGTGTGGTGGCGCACAAGACCGGGACGATTACCAATTCCGCCAATGATGTGGGGATCCTGGAGTTGCCGGGCGGCGCGGGGCATGTCGCACTGGCGGCTTTTGTGAAGAAGGAAACACGCGGTGAAGCGCATTCCGACCGCGCCATCGCCGAGATTGCCCGCGCCGCGTTCGACTACTTTCTTTTCCATCAGCAGAACGCCATGAACTACGAGAAACTCGCCAGCCGCATTGTCGAAGCGCTACATCCGTTGCCTGGAGAGCGGGTCTACTTCCGACCCGATCCAGGCTACTTTGAGGGACTGCTCGGGCCATTGCGCGAGAAACTTGCCGCGGCAGGCGCCGTGGAGGTGAAGAGACTGGATGACGCGGAGATTTACCTTTGGCTTCCGCTACGTCCCGGGGGGCCGGGACTGCCGTCCGCGGAGCGGCATGCCGTGAAGGAGTGGACCGATAAGGGAGGGCCGCGGAGGCAACTCCACTTCCACTGGGGAGAAGGCAGCGTCTCGCCGGACGGCCTCTATCTGGAGCATAGCGATGCGCTGGATACGCTTTACCAGGATGCTCTGGACATCGATTACAAAGCGCTCGGCGCGACGCAGGATGGCGTCATTGCGCAACTCAAGAGCGGACTCATCCGTGTGCGCACGGCCGCGGGAACGGACATGGTGTTCCGCACGGGAGACCGGCCGTTTAATAAACAGGATGGAGACGCCTCGGCCGCGCGGGCGAGAGCGGCGCAAGTGCGCGTTGACCGCGACATCGAACTTCCGGCGGGCGTCGTCCGGGTGGCTCCCATGGAGGAGACGGCGAGCGGCGTCGTGGTGATACCGGAGGCCCGATTTGGAGCGGAGACCGCGCGCAATATCAAACTCACATTCACGCGCGGACGCCTGACCGGCGTGGAGGCCGGCGAAAATCCGGCCGCGGTTCAGAAGATGATGAAGGAGGGGGGAGAAGCGGCCCGTCGTTTCCGGGAATTCGCTATCGGGCTGAATCCGAAGCTGAAGCCAGCACCCGGCGCGCGCGTGCTTCCCTACTATGGCTACGGCGAAGGGGTGGTGCGCCTCAGCCTGGGCGATAACGAAGAACTCGGCGGCAACGTGCGCGGGGGTTTTGTGCGCTGGTTCTTCTTTCCGCAGGCTACGGTGGAGGTGAACGGGAGCCCGCTGCGGTATTGAGATTCGCGGTTCGGGGCGCAGGGCTTTCAGGTTCGGAAGATATCTCGTGCAGCACGGCGCCGCATGCGACAGGAGGCGGAGGAACAGTCCGAGGGCGCAGAGGGCGTATGTGGAGGGTTCGGGGATCTCGCTGAGGGAGAGTGGAAAGCTGATCCGCCTGTTCATGTGAAGACTCAGCGCCTGTGGCTAAAACAAGTGTGGGCGGGCGTCTCGAATGGGCAAACGGGACAGACGTTCCAAGGCGCCTATTACCGCAGTTAGTACGGTGAGGCGTTTCAGTCCTAGTAAGGCCCAATACTGTTCACTTAAGAACATTTTAGTGCTATTCTGTTTTTGGGGCGGATGCCTCCACAAGGAGGTCATCGCATGCATATTACCGCCGTCGAATCCACAACGCTCACGACGGTTGCCTACGAC
>JADLBG010000754.1 GCA_020847895.1 Bryobacterales bacterium | reverse complement strand
GCGACTGGTCATCGAGGGCGCGCGTCACCGCCTGGCGAATCCACCAGGTGGCGTACGTGGAGAACTTGTAGCCTAGCTTGTAGTTGAACTTGTCCACGGCATGCATCAGCCCCATGTTGCCCTCCTGAATAAGGTCCAGAAGATGCAGACCGCGGTTCACGTATTTCTTGGCCACGGAAACCACCAGCCGGAGGTTTGCCTCCACCAGAGCTTTCTTCGCCTGTTGAGCTTCCAACTCCCCGCGATGGATGGCGTTCAGGCCCTTCCGCCAATCGGCTGCCTTGGCACCGAAAGCGGCTTCCTTCTCCCTCAGCAGCCGCCGGGTCTCCCGGACGGAGGCCGAATCCTTATGTTGCAACAGAAGCTGCGCCAATTCGGATTCCAGAGTCAGGATTTCTTCCGCCGCGCGCTTGTAGGCGCTTTCGAGCCGCTTCCAGCCGGCCGCCGAGAACGGCACCTCGCGGATGGCTTGGGAAAAGCGGATGCCCTGCCGCACCATTTTACCGCGCAGTTCCGCCTGCACCCGCACATGGCGCGCAGGCGTGGCGGCCAGCTTTTTCTCCAATGTCGTCAATTCCTTATGCAGCTTCAGCACCGCCACGAACCGCCGCATGGCTTCCGCCCGCTTGCGCTCCTTGGCCGCGCCGTCAGGGCCGCCCACTTCGGCGATATCGTCCAGCCGCAGCTTCGATTGCAGCACGTCCTCGTAAAGTGACAACACCAGCCACTGCACGACAGGGGCGCGGGAAAGCGTCTTGCGCACCCGCTGTTTGCCGCGCTCCAGACGCCGCGCCAGAGCAACCTCCCCATCGCGGGTCAGCAGGGAAATCGTGCCCATCTCCCGCAGATATACGCGAACGGGGTCATCGGTGGATACGGGTTCGCCGGCGGGCTGTGGCGCCTCTTCGCCGTGAAAGTCGCTCTCCGGAAATTCAGAAGGCTCCGCCTGTTCGCTCAGGATGCGGCTAAGCGAATCAGAGGTTTCAAACAGAGCGTGATCGTGAAAATCTTCCATCTTCCCTCCGCCGGGCAGGCTGGTCCTGGGTGCCTGCACGCGACGCAAAGTCCAAGTTTATGTTCGGTTTACGACGGGAAATCAAATTCAGCCGCGTCAATGCCGGAAGGACCGCTCCGGCTGCGGCTTGCAGGCGTAATCCTCTCAAGCCAAATACCTTGCTAACAATATAGATGCAGAATGGACGAACGGAGTTCCATTCGAAGGCGCCGTCCGTACTCGAGGCCGGGCGGAGCCCGTGCACCAGTGCCCCCAACTGATATAAAATTCAGGGCAATAGGGGGGACCCAACTAATGATCGAGGATAGCAAATCTGCCCGCACTCTGGAAGCGCCCAGCCGGCGAACCGTTCTCGCCGGGGCGGCCGCTACCATGGCTGCCGCCGAGCCTGCCCCCATCCCCATCATCGACACCCACTTCCATCTCTACGACCAGACGCGCCCCCAGGGCGCGCCCTTCCCCTTCACCCCAAACAACCCGCCCTTCCTGCCGCGCAATTTCCGCGAAACGGCCATTCCTCTCGGCATCGTCGGCGGCATCGAAGTGGAGGCCAGCCCGTGGCTCGAGGACAACCTCTGGGTCCTCATGATGATCGAAAGTGAGCCGATGATTGTCGGCACTGTCGGCGACCTCGACCCCGTGAAACCGGATTTCCCCGAGTATCTGGAACGGTTTCATCGCAACAAGCTGTTTCTCGGCATCCGCTACGGCAACGTCTGGAAACAGCACAACCTGGTCACCGCGATCGAGAAGCCCGAATTCATCGAGAACATGAAGATATTCGCCCGGACGGGCCTTACTCTCGAAGTGGCCAACCCGCGGTTTGATCTCTTCGAGGCGACGCTGCGCCTCACTGACAAGGTGCCGGACCTCCGTGTCGTCGTCGGCCACCTCCAGGCCCTCGCGCTCCCCACTGACCCCGACGTTCTCAAAAGCTATTCAAACAATCTCAAGGAACTCCGGCATCGCAAGGCATACGCCAAGGTTTCGGGCCTGTACCGTCCACGCTCCGCCGCACAGGCGCCGTTCGATCCTGCCGCGTACAAGCCTACAATGGATTTCATTTTCGACATCTTCGGGGAAGACTACCTTGTCTACGCGGGCCGGAATAAGCAGGCTCTTGACATCCTGATGGCGTACTTCCTCGCCAAAGGACAGGCAGCGGCGGAGAAGTTCTTCTGGAAGAACTCCATCCCCGCTTTCCGCTGGGTGAAGCGCGATCCGACACAGCCGCGGTTGGCTTGAACGTCCCTCAACAACTCCCCTTTCAGGGTTTTGTGCCCGGAGGTCGTGCTTCTCCCCCATGGGAGACTACCGTCGGGCGAATGCCGTTGATTTCGGCCTTGGTGAGGGCGTGCGTGATGGCCTTGGCGGCTTGGAGTTGTTCATGCACCACCCGGAACCGGTCCGAGACAGCCACGTCGACAGTCTGGAGGCTCGGTGAGAGGGTGTAGAACACGCTCGGAGCGTTGGGGCCGTACGGGTGCTCCCACACTTCGGCAATAATGTGTCCGTCCACCACCGCCAGTTGCCGCACTGCGGTGTATGGTTGCTCGGTGCTCGTGCACGTTCGCGGAAAAAACAGTCTGGCGGTCTCAACAGGCGGGAGTTGGTCAAGCAGTTGGAACGCCGCGTCGCCCTCCTTCGACGCTCCCTGCATACGTTCCGGGTCCAGCACTATCAAGGTCGCTTGCTTTCTGGCGTTGTTAATGCCGCCCGCGTACAGTTCCGCCTTGCCGTCGTTATTCGCGTCGCCGAGTTCAAGGGTGTATAGGGCGCCGCTGTGCCAGTACTCACGTTCCAAGTGGCCGTTCTGGTCAAGGACGGCGATCTGAGTCGCCCACCAGGGAACCTGAATGCTCGCCACAATCACCTTCGTGGGGCCGCCTCGGACGATCGGCCCCACCGCGACCTGAAGCACGCGAAACAGCGGCGTGAATTCCTTATCTTGCGTCCGCAGGCGCCGCCGCGTCTGAAAGCGCCACCGCAACTCCCCGCGGGCGGTGAAACACCACAGCGCGCGATCGGGATCGAAGGCGTCAACCGGCTGCTGCACAAACAACACCTCGGGAACTCCGTCACCATCGAGATCACGAAACTGTGCCGTCCTTGCCGCCGGGGTTCCACCGGGACCTTGCTGTGGCTCGAGGCGCGACCGGAACTCGCGATGCCACAACTCCTGCCCGCGAGCATCAAACACCACAAACGCATGGGACTCAAAACGATAATCGGCGGGGATGGCCGAACGCCTGTGTACAAACGACACCAGTAGGATCACCCCGATAACTAGAGGAATAGCGGCGAGCCAAACAAAACGCATGAGGCTTCGCGGAACTCGCGCCGACGGAGTCAGCACCGCGGGTTCGGCACCTGGTTCAGTTTCCGCTGCGGCTGTCGATTCCACTGCGAGCACCGCGGGAGTCTCGGGCCGCGCTGAAGCGCGCGTGCGCCAAGCATCCAGTTCCGCGGCAAAGGCCCGCACCTGACCGCCCGGCCCGGCCGGACGATGTACCGGCAAGCCGCGATCTCGCTCCCACAACTGCGCCGTTTTCACCGACACGCCAAGATACGACGCAATCTCTTTCCAGGAACACAATTCGGATGACGCCATAGAAAGACCCAGGCTAAAGAATTACTGAATCTATCACAACAGGCGCCGAAGAGCACAACAACACAACAGCGTCGTGGGAGCCGGCAGATAGAGTCCCACTGCACCGAATAACGCCGACAGCATTGTTGATGATTCGGAAATGCAGGATCGAAGACCCCGTGGCGCATCCGCCTAATGACTTCGTTCAAGGGCGGTTGGACTACCCTCGACTTCCCTGCGATGGATGGCAGTGCTGGGCACAGGCGCCTGGAGCCGCGTCAGACTGGGATTGGGCGAGGCTGGAATCAACCACCAGCCTCGCCTTCCCATTGCCTTGGCCGTTAAGCCCAACCAGTGCCGATCGGCACCAGCCAAGCCGTGCCAGGAGTCTCCGATCGCTTGCTCCTCAGTCTGTGTTAGGCATTACACTCGGCGAAGAAAACCGCGCGGGTTGAAGGTGAAGCCGAATTTTTCCCGGGAGGTATCCACCGTGAAGTTTTTGTGGGTCGCCAAGAAAGCCTCAACGGCTTCCATTGGGCCGGGCCCGAAACCGGGAAGAATCGGATGACCATTGACGTTGGTGTCCTCTACAACGAGGTAGCTGCCTGGGGAAACAAACCTTCCGTATAGACGCATCTCCTCGAGCACGTGGGATTTGCTGTGATCTGAATCGAGAACAACCATCACTTTCTCATTGGGCTTGAGCAGGCGGTGAACATCATCCACTGTTCGTTGAAGAGTGGACGAACCGGTGATATAGGTAATGCGGGGATGAGACGGCAGCTTTGGCTGCGCCTGAATATCCACCGTGATGACTCGTCCCTTCCTGATGAGGTCGAACATACCGGCGAAAAAAAGCGCACTCCCCCCTTTCCACGTGCCACACTCGATCAACACATCAGGCTTCACGTCAAACAAGATCTCCTGATAAATCCACATGTCGAGCGGCATTTTCCAGACGGGGACGCCCATCCATCGCGAGTTGTTCCAGGTCCGGTTGGACTGGTTGTAATACCAAAGATGGAAATCCCGAATAACGATATCCTCGGAGTGAGCCGGCATCTCATATGACGCCGCGGCGGGTGCGGCGGAAATCAGCGTGACCACTGAACGTCTCGTAAAAGCGGGCCGTTTGAAGTATTTCATCATGACCAATGCAGTTCTCTCATCTCGCAAAGTAGCCGCTTATCTCGACAGCCACATCGGTCCGGCGGTAAGTATAGATGTCGACGGAACCCTCATTTCCGGCGGGAATGATAGCCCCGCTGCTTACCACCTGCCCCTGGAATGCGTTCAGAATCGATGCGATGGGTTGTTGCTGCCCCGTGGGCCACGCGGTGAGATACGGCATCGGATTGCCATTCGGCATGGCCGTTACATTCAGCGCATACGCTTTCGCCGAACCGGCAATGCCGGAGCATCCCGAGGACTGCAAGGGAATCGTGCGTGTGGTGTTGTCCCCGAAAGCCGGGCCTCCGAACGCCCCGGTGAGAAGGTAGTTTGCCGTATTACTCACGCGGCACTGCGTAACCGGATAGTAGTAAAGGCCGCGTTGCCCATCATCGGGCGCGAAATAGCCATTAATGTCCATGAGGAAGTCGGTATCGTTATTCGCGTACACATCGATACTTCCCTGGTCGTTGGCCGGGACAATTACGTTATTGGCGAGTATCCTTCCCGCAAAGGAATTGATGCTCGAGACTACCGGCTGGGGTCCGCCCGCGGGCCAGACCGTCATATACGGCAAGGCCCCCGGCGGCGACACCGTCAGCGTAATCGAATAGGCGGCGGCGCCGGAGGGGACATTGCAATAGGGCGTGGATGGCAAATGGAACCGCCTCGTCTCCTTCGCCGCCATGCTCGGCGGGCCGAATGGTCCAGGGACAGGACGGTACACAATCCTGGTGTCAATGACTCGACAAGGGTTAAGAGGGTAAAAGACAAGGTTGGCTCCGTCGGAACGGTCGGAAAAATAGCCGCTTACGTCGATCAGGACGTCGGCGTCATCCGAGGTATACACGTTGATGGAACCTCCGCCCGACTTCACAATGGCGGAATTGGCAACAATCTGACCGTCCAGTGATCGAACAGTCCAGAAGTCCGGCCGCGACTCGCCTGCAGGCCAGACGGTGGCGAAATTTACCGTCGAACGTGGAATGAGCGTCACGTTCAGGACATATGCGCGCGCGCTGGAAGGCAACTGGCAGATGGAGCCGCTCAAATTCAGCGTGCGTGTTTCCCCGCGGTTCAGATACGGCGGACCGAACGGTCCTGTGCGCCCCTGGAAATTGTACTCCTGCCTCGTTTCCATCACGCGGCAAGGCGTAAACGGAACAAATTTGAGAGCTCCTGTCGGTTGGACGGGTCCTGAGACCACCACGATGATGGCGGTGGCGGGAACGTATTGCTTCGCGGAGCCCGTGGCCAGGCGGTAGTCGACGTAGGCCCTGCCCGTATTATTGGCTTCCGAGATGGTGTTGGCGGACCAGTCCGCCACGTCGTCACCGTTATCCCACAAGATGCTTCCGACAGCCCAGTTCGTCGAGGACATGACCTGCGCCGCGGTGAATTCGCCTCTAAAGGCTGTTGTGATGTAATAGGCGCCCGGCGTCGTAGGCGCGGTGATGTTAATGTTGACCGTTCTCCGCAATCCGGAAACGGGAGTTGCGAACGAACCAAGATCATGGTAACTGCTGGAGTGAGCGCCCCAACTCGTGGTCCATCCCATGGCCATCACCGCATTTGAGGACCAGTTTGAGTTTATTTCCACCGTGTAACTGCCGGAGAGTGAGGCTCCGGGAGAAACGGTTATCGCGTGGGTGGCCGAATCGATATTCTGTCCGCCCAGATTGCCGCTGATGAACTGTAGCGTGGACGTGGATCCCGGGTCGGTATTCGACAGTACCACGACAATGATGCTCGTGGCTGGAACGTATTGCTTCACGGTCCCCGAACTGATTCGGTAGTCCACATATGCGCGCCCCGTGTTGTTAGCCTCCGCGACGGTTGCGGCAGTCCAATCGGCAATATCATCACCGTTGTCCCAATAGACGGTCCCGACTGCCCAGTTTGTGCAGGACATGACCTGCGCCGAGGTGAATTCCCCTCGGAATGCAGTCGTGATGTAATAGGTGCCCGGTGTCGATGGAGCACTGAGGTTCACGTTGACCGTTCGCTGCAACCCGGAGACCGGCGTCGAAAAACCGCCGAGATCGTGATAGCTTGCCGAATGCGAGCCCCAACTCGGGGTCCACCCCATTGCCATCACCGCATTGGACGCCCATGCAGAGTTGACCTGGACGAGGAAACTCCCGGCGAGCGAAGCCCCGGGGGATACGGTTATGGTGCGGTTGGAGGGGGAAATGCTTTGGCCGCCAAGGGTCCCGCTGATGAGTTGCAGACTCGAGTTCGCGCCTGGATCGGGGGATTGGACAACCACTATGATAGAGGTCGCCGGGACATATTGTTTCAAATTGCCGGATGGATACCGGTAATCGACCAAGGCCCGGCCTGTATTGTTTGCCTCGGTAATCGTCGACGCTGACCAGTCCGCCACATCGTCGCCGTTGTTCCAAATGGTGCCGCCGACGGACCAGTTGGTACACGACATCACTTGAGCCGCCGTGAACTCGCCTCGAAAGGCAGCGGTGATGTAGTATGTTCCGGGCGTGGCAGGAGCTGTTAAGTTGACACTAACCGTCTTTTGCAGGCCGGATACCGGTGTGGAAAAGCCACCCAAGTCTACATAGCTCGAAGAATGTGACCCCCAATTAGGAGTCCACCCCAACGCCATCACAGCATTGGAGGCCCACGTGGAATTCACCTGCACCACGTAACTGCCGGATAAAGACCCTCCCGGAGCAACAGTGACGGTCCTGTTGGCCGAGGAGATGGACTGGCCAGCCAGGGTTCCGCTCAACAGGATCAGTGAGGAAGTCGATCCTGAATCCTGGGCGAGGACTGAAATTGGGGCTACTGTGACGAGAAGGAAAAGTATCCGTGCTTTCATTGCCTTCTGAGCTTGCCGGGAAACCGCACCCGCCCTCAAGCGTAATGAAGCGTAATTGCGCGCAATTTCGGGTACCTCTAGTACTCTTTGAGTGGGACTCCTATGCCTTCTCCTGACACGACCTTCTTTGACTCCTCCCCTGCCGTGCGCTAGCGCTCAAAACCACCGCGTCATAATCACCTTTTGCTCCGTATAGAATGCAACCGCGTCCCTCCCATGCGCATGCAGATCCCCAAAGAACGAAGCCTTCCATCCGGCAAACGGGAAGAACGCCATGGGAGCCGCCACGCCGATGTTCACCCCCACCATCCCCACCTCAATCCTGTGCGTATAGCGTCGCGCCGCCGCCCCGTCACTCGTGAAAATCGACGTCGTATTCCCGAACGGACACCGGTTCACCAGCTCGATCGCCTCGTCCACCGTCTTCACCCGGATCACGCTCAGCACCGGACCGAAAATCTCCTCCCTGGCGATGGTCATCTCCGGTGTCACGTTGTCGAAGATCGTCGGCCCTACGAAATACCCCTGACCTGCCTCGATCCGGCGGCCGTCAACCAGCGGAGTCGCCCCCTCCGCAACACCCTTCTCGATGTAGCCGGTCACCCGCCGGCAGTGGTCCTCGGTCACCAGCGGCCCCATCTCGGACCCCGGCTCGCTGCCGTCGCCTACCTTGATCGCCTTCGTCCGCTCCACCAGTAGTTCGAGCAGCGGTCCGGCGACGTCTCCCACCGGTACCAGAACGCTGCCCGCCAGGCACCGCTCCCCCGCGGCGCCGAAGGCCGATCCGATGATCGCCTCCACCGTCTTCTCCAGGTTCGCCCCGGGAGTGACAATCAGGTGATTCTTCGCCCCGCCCAATGCCTGCACCCGCTTCCCGTGCCGCGCCGAGGTTTCGTACACGTGCTTCGCCACCGGCGTCGAACCCACAAACGAAACCGACTTCACCAACCGATGGGCCATCAGCGCGTCCACCGTCTCCTTGCCGCCGTGGATCACGTTGTAAACGCCCGCCGGAAGCCCTGCGTCGTGAAGCAACTCCGCCGTCCGTAACGGCGTCATCGGCGCCTTCTCCGACGGCTTCAACACGAACGAATTCCCGCACGCAATGGCGAACGGATACATCCACATCGGCACCATCGCCGGAAAGTTGAACGGCGAGATCCCCACGCATACCCCCAGCGGCTGGCGAATCGTGTGGCAATCGATGTCCTTCGCCACATCGTGCAGCGAATCCCCCATCATCAGCGAGGGCATCCCGCACGCCACCTCCACCATCTGAATGCCGCGCCGCACACTGGCTCTCGCATCGTCCAGCGTCTTGCCGTTCTCTCTCGTAAGGATCCGAGCCGCCTCCTCGTGATGCTTCTCGAGCAGCGTTTTGTAGCGGTAGAGCACCTGCACCCGGTCCACCACTGGAACCTCCCGCCACTTCAGGAACGCCTCGTGCGCGCAGCGGACCGCATGATCCACCTCCGCCTCGCCGGCATATGGCGCTTCCGCAATCACCTCCCCCGAAGCCGGGTTTCGCACCGGGTGCAATGCCTCGGCGCGGCCCTTCTCCCATTTCCCGTTTACGAAGAAGGAAAGTTCCTGAATGGCAGATTTGCTGGCGATCATGGTTTCTCCTTGGACATCGTGCCCTCGACCCTGACTCCTCCATTGTGCTATAGCGGCAGAGATGGCACTCGAAGAACCTCCAGGCGCAAACCATCGAAAGAAGAGTCGCCTACAGATTGCGGCAGAATCTGCCGATCTCTCCTTGGTGTTCCGCCGGCTCGTATCCTCGGTGTTCGTCCTCATTTCCGCACTCTCTTGTACGCTGTTCGCCGACAACCTGCTGCATATCGGAACGCCTGTTCTCGATCGCCCCACACTCACAGCCCTCGGGGTTCAGCTTCCCATTACAGGCGACGATAACTTCAACGCCACCGTCGAGGTCCGGTTTCGCAGGTCCGGAACCTCAACCTGGAAGGCGGCTCTTCCGCTGTTTCGTGTACACCCGGAAACCGTCGCCAACTGGACGGTTCCCACTCAGTTCGCCGGCAGCGTTCTCGATCTCCGGCCCGCCGCCTCTTACGATATTGAACTTCACGCGATTGACCCCGACGGCGTCGATCGCATCCTGACGATCACCGGCACGACCCGAGACGTGCCCAAGGGTCCGCTTGCCGCTGTTACGCGATACGTAACGGATGTCAACAGCTTCCAATCCGCGCTGAGCAATGCCCAACCCGGTGACGTGATTACCCTCGCGCCCGGCACTTACAGCGGAGCCTTTGCAGTGTTCCGGTCGGGAACCCCCGAAAACCCGATCGTGATCACCGGAACCAGCCAGGCAGACGTTATCCTCGACGGCGGAAACTGCACCGGCTGCAATGTCCTGGAAATCTACGGAGCAGGCTACGTTCACCTCGAACGGCTGACCATCCGGAACGCCGCGCGAGCCATCCGCTTCCAGTCCACCGGCGCGGTCGGAAACGTGGTGCGCCGGGTTCGTGTGCAGAACACAACGATGGGCATCGGAGGACGCGACGGACAGATGGACTTTTATTTCGCCGACAACATCCTCGAGGGCCGCCTGGCATGGCCGCTGATCTATACCGATGATAATGGCCTTCACTCTAACGATACTGGGATCGAGGTGTTTGGCTTCGGTCATGTCGTCACCCACAACCGCATTGTTGGGTACGGCGACGCCCTCCGGACCGCCCAGCTTGGCGCTCGCGCAAACGATTTTACAGGCAACGATGTCCTCTCGGCTTACGATAACGGAATTGAGCTCGATGACAGCGAGGGGAACGTGCGATGCCTGCGAAATCGGTTCACGAATGCATTCATGCCGCTAAGCGTCCAGCCCGTGCGCGGCGGGCCCGATTACCTCGTACGAAACGTGTCGCTCAACGTCGTCAGCGAGCAAATCAAGTTTCACTCGCTCGGTACCGTTCCGCCGTCGGGAACCAGCGGCGTCCTCGCCTACCACAACACGTTCCTCTCTTCCTCGACCGAATCGCTACAAGTGCAAACGCCCGCTACAAGCCACTATTTCGAATTGGCCGGCAATGTGTTTGTCGCTCAGCCGGCTACCGGCCGTGTGGTGGTGGACTGGACTGCGCCTATCGACCATGGCACGTTCGACTACAACGGCTATTTTCCCGACGGAACTTTCCGCTATAACAACCCGCTCCTTGGCGGCTATTTCGCCGCCCCCAATTTCGCCGCGCTCCAGTCTCTGGGAATGGAAAAACATGGTTTGATCCTCGATGGCGCCATCTTTGCCAATGGAATGACGGCGCCCGCAAGTTATCTGCCCTTCCTGAACCCCGCGGATGCAAGTTTGGCATCAGTATCCCCTGCCCTGGACAAGGGACGGATCCTGCCGAACGTGAACGACGCCTTCAGCGGCTCCGGTCCGGATTTGGGCGCCTTGGAACGGGGCTGCCCGCTGCCGGCATACGGACCTCGTCAGGAAGGAATCGACGAACGGAATGAGGTCTCCGGTTGCCAGGGCGAGGCGCCGGCATCCCGCTGCGATCTGAACAACGACACCTTCGAGAATGTGCTGGACCTGCAAATGCTGGTTGGCATTGTCATCGGAGCCCAGAGCGGCGCCCCGGGAATGGGAGACCTGAACCGCGATGGGCGCGTGGATGTGGTTGATGTGCAGATCATGGTCAACACCATCCTGGGAATCAGCGCCTGCCCGGCGTGAGGAAGCGGTTCGTTGCATTCCCCACAACTGCCGGTTCCGGCGCCCACCTCACAACTCCCGCAGCGCCTCAACGGGCGCGACGTGCGACGCCCTTCGGGCGGGCAGCCACGCTGCCATCAACACGGCGAACATCAGCACGACCACCGCGCTCACGAGCGGCAGCGCCGCAGTCGCCTTCACGCCGTAAAGTAGGCCTTCTGTCAACTTCACACACGCCGCCGCCCCGCACAACCCTGTCGCGACACCTGCCACGGTCCACCACCCAGCCTGCCGGAGCACCATCGTCCGGATGTCACCCGGACTCGCGCCCAACGCCATCCGAACGCCGATCTCGCCCGTCCGCTGCGTGGTGAGGAACGCCATCACCCCGTACAATCCGATCGCCGCCAGCAGCAACCCCGCCGCCGCAAACCCGCCGAGCAGCATCGATTGAAACCGCGGCCGCACCCGCATGTTTCGCACACGCTCATCCAGGGTCTCCATTTGCACCGTCAATCGCGGGTCAAGCTCCCGGAATGCCTCGCGGACGAACGGCATCACGCGTGTATCGGCGCGCAGCAGCATGTATTGCCGCGGCCGTTCCCGATTGCTCAGCAGATAGATTTCCGGATCCGAATTCACCGTCAACCCGCCGTTGCGAACGTCCCCCACAATGCCGGTCACCTCGAGCGTCGTCTCCCCGGTAAGGACAATACGCTGGCCGAGAGCATTCTCATGGGAGAACATGCGCGCTGCCATTCTCTCACTCAGCACGATCGCCTGTTTCTCCCCTTCTGTAAACAACCGCCCCTTGCGTACCGGAATTCGCAGCATCCGGAAGTACGACGGCGACACTTCCCGCACCGTTACCATTCCACCCGTCGGCTGCCCTTCACTCCTCGGCCGGCCTTCCACATGGATACTCGAGTAGATTCTGCCCTGCGCTCGGCCCTCGGGCGGCAGCGAATCCGCGATTCCCACGGCCTCTACGCCCGGCACGGCCGCAAGGCGCCGCGACAAAGAATTCCAGAACGCCGCGCGCTGCGCCGGATGCGGATAGCGCGCCCCAGGCAACTGCGCGGACGCGGAGAATAACGAGGACGTTTCCATACCCAGGGGCGCGTTCGCCATGTTGCGCAGGCTCTGCATTAACAGCGCCGCTCCACATAGCAGGACCAGCGACAACCCGATCTGCGAGATGACCAGCGCCGGCCGCAGCCACTCGCGCCGGCGTCCCGCAATACGTCCACCCGTCAGTGTCTCGGGTGAGGGACTCCGCATCGCAGGCGCAAGCCCAAATAACAGGGACCCCGTGATCGCCGCGAGCAGCGAAAATCCGGCAATCCGCCAATCGAGGGTGGCTTCGTCCAATCGCGCGATCCCTGCCGGCGCCAATTTTCGGAATACGTGCAGCAGCAGTGTGGCAACCAGCAGACCATTCACACCGCCCAGCGCCCCTAATGACAGGCTTTCTATGAGCGTTTGCCGCGCCAGCCGGGCCTTGCCCGCTCCGATCGCCGCCCGCACCGCCAGTTCGCGCCGCCGCGCCGCCGTTCGCGCCAGCAATAGGTTCGCCACATTGGCTACCGAGATCAACAACACCAGGCTCACCGCGCCCAGCAACAACAGCGCGGCGCGCTTGCTGTCCCGCACCTGGCGGTCGCGCAGAGGGTTGATCACAAATCGCACTTCCTTCCGGAATCCTCGCGGCGCCCATTGCAAGGCCTCTTGAAACAGCGGCTCCATCCGCGTACGCGCCTCAAGCAGCGTGACGCCTGGCCGCAGCCGCGCAAACGCGGTCAGCACCAGTGACCCGGCGGACCGTGCCTTGTTCTCCTCCAACTGCAAGACCTGAAGCACGTCCACGCGCGCCAGCGACGGCATCTCGAAATTCTCCGGGAGTACGCCGATCACCGCCGTCCTGCTTCCATCGATCTCCAGCGTCTTGCCCGAAACCTCGCTCCCGCCAAAGCGCTCCATCCAAAGCGCCCGCGAAATCAGCGCAACCTGCGGCGCGCCCACCTTGGCGTCCGCCTCGCTGAAGTCGCGCCCCGCCAGCGGCCGGTATCCAAATACCCTCAGAAAGTTCGCCCCCACGCGCGAGCACCGCAGCCGCGCCGGATTCAACTCGGAGAGACTGCAATCCATGGTCCCCGCCGTAACTGTCAACGGCGCAAACGGCGTCTGCTCTTTCCGCCACGCCATATAGTTCTCATCGAGAATGAACTCGGTCGCGCCTACAATCGGCGCCGTCATCCCGAACCACACCAAATCGCGCTCCTGGACATATGGCAACGGCCGGAACAGAATCCGGTCCACAAAACTGAACACAGCCGTCGATGTGCCGATTCCCACCGCCAGTGCTGCCGCTGCCGTGATCGTGAAGCCTGGCGAACGGACAAACCCCCGCATCGCGTAACGAAGGTCCTGCCCCAACTGGTCCAGCCAAACCGGAACGTTCACCGCTCGCACCTCCTCGCTGATCCGCCCTCGATTTCCAAACGCCCGTTCCGCCGCCCGCCGCGCATCGCCCGGATCCATTCCCGCGCGCTCATTCGCCTCGGCGCGCATCGCGATATGCGATTCCATCTCTTCGCGCCAACTCATGCAAACCTCAGCAGCCGTGCAACGCCTTTCGCCACCGCCGCCCAATCCCTCTCCGCCTTGGCTAGCCGCTTCCGCCCCGCCGGCGTCAGCCGGTAATATCGCGCGCGCCGGCCCGCTGCCGTCGTGCTCCACTCCGCGGCCAGTGCCCCATCCTTCTCCAGCCGGCGCAGGGCGGGATACAAGGATCCCTCCTCTACGCCAAGCAGCCCGCCGGATGCCTCCTGCACATGCTGGGTGATGCCAAACCCGTGGTTCGGCCCGGTGTCCAACGATTTGAGAATGAGAAGCTCCAGCGGCGCCATACCTAGTCCTCTAGCCTAGCTGGCTAGGGTAAACCTGTCAAGCGTCAAGGGGCGTCCGGGGGAGTCCTGCCTCTCCTCCCTCTGCGATCTCGGCGTCTTCTCGGCGTCTCTGCGCGAAAATGTCTTTCCCGCGCCCCACGGCTTCGCCGACGGATGTTCCCCGCTATCCATCGCAACAACCGCCGCCGTTTACACTAAGGGTCAGGGCAGAAATACAGTTCCATAATCAGGCGTAGATCCGTCAATCGATCTTTCAATCGCGAATTCCGGTTGTCAGAACTCTCAATGACGATTCCTGTGCGTACCAACGGCCTCCAAAGCGTAATCAGCCTCCGTGGACCGG
>JADLBG010000753.1 GCA_020847895.1 Bryobacterales bacterium | reverse complement strand
TTCCGACGCCCTGGACTTTGATTTCCGCGATGCTCTCGACGGAAGGGAAGAGGTTGCGGTTGGGGCTGTTTCCCGTCACGCGCGTGGTGGATATGCCATCCATGCTGGAATCGGACTGCGCGGGCAAGCCGCCCTGAATGGAAAAGTTGCCGCCGTTATCGGATTGGACGCCCGGCAGCACTTGAATGATGTTGTACGGGCTGGTGCTTCCGCTGCCGCGGACGTTGACGGGCAGGGTGGCCACTTTTTCGGGCGTCAGGGTGGAGGCCACTACGGGCGAATCGGTGGCAATGACTCCCGCGGAAGCACTCACTTCCACCGTCTGGGTCACTTCGCCAACCTGGAGCACGGCGTCCACGCGCACGGTTTGACGCGCCGTGACCACGATGTCGCGGGCGGTGAAGGTCTGGAACCCTGCCTGGGTTACAGACACCAGATAGGTGCCCGGCTGGGTATTCTGAAATTCGTAATCACCGTCGGCGTTGGTGGTACGTTCCTGGAACGTGTTCTGGCCGGCATTGGTGAGGCGCACGCGAGATCCGGCAAGGACGCCACCGGAGGAATCCTTGACCGTACCCAGAACCACGCCCAGTGTGGATTGTGCAAGAGCCGGCATTCCGGCGCACAAGAAAAGCAGAGAACAAAAAATCCCCTTCAAGCAATAACCTCCTGACAGGTGGGTTATTGTAGCGCATTCTTGTTGCTGTTTCGTAACGCGCCGGCGTCGCAGGCGTTACGGGCGGGCGAGGTATTTTTTGTAGAGGCGCGTATGCTTGCTTTCGAGGTCCACTTCCTTGCCCTTGATGAAGAGGCGCCGGACTTGAGTTCTCACTTCGAGCGGGTCGCCATCCGTCACCATGAGGTCAGCCGACTTTCCCTTCACAATGGAGCCCATTTCCGCGCTCACACCCCAAATCAGGGCTGGATAGAGGGTGACGGATTTGAGCCCCTCGTCATAAGGCAGGCCAAAGGCTACCGCGGTAGCTGCCTGATAGGGCAGGTTGCGGGAGAACTGGTTGCCAAAGCTGCCAAAGGCGAATTTGACTCCCGCCTTGTATAGCTCCGCCGGCAGCGTGAAGGCGGCGTCGTAGGGGTCGTCGTGATCGAGGGGAAGATCCTGTGTCGGCCCGAGAATGACAGAGATCTGCTTCGCCTTCAGTTCCGCCAGCATCGCGCCGGGCTTGCGCACCTCGGAGAGCACCAGGCGCAGCTTCTGTTTTTCCGCCCACTCCAGCGCCGCCTTGATTTCGCGCTCCCGCACGGCGCTCACCATGAGCGGCACTTTCCCCTCGAGGACCGGGAGCATGGCTTCGAACTGGAGATCGGTACGGAAGTCCGATCCGCCGGCCTTCTTCGCCGTCTGGTATCGCCGGGCTTGTTCCAGATACTCGTCGAGTTGCTTCAAACGCCGTTCGTAATCGCGTTTCGCCTCGCTGAACGGCGCGGCTCCACCAGGGAAGCGGCGAGTGGTGATGGCAGGAAAGTTGAGATGGAGCGCGGCATCCAACTTCACGGCCATCTCCTCCCAGGTCCAGCCGTCGAGGCGCATCAGGGAAGCCTGCCCGGCAATCACGCCACCGTCGGGGATGGCCATGGCCGCCGTGATGCCGTTGGCGCGAATGACGGGGATGTGCTCACTCGAGGGATTCACCGCAATTCCGGCGCGCAATTGGGGTTTGAAATCGCCCAATTCGCGCACGTCGTTGGTGACGCCCACGGCTCCAATCTCCGATATTCCCACTTCCGTCGCGGAATCGATCATTCCCGGATAGACGCGTAGTCCCCTGCCGTCGATGACGCGCACGCCCCTGGGCGCCACGACCTTCGCGCCGACTTCGGCGACTCTGCCATCCAGCACGAGCAGGGAAGCGTTTTCGATGCCTGGCGTGGCGACCGGATAGATCGCGGCTCCGCGGATGAGAAAACTGTCGTCCGATGCGGCATAGAGCGCGGCCGCGGCGGCTATCCATAACGCGACCGGCTTCATTGCGGCCTCCGGTCCTGCTTTTTCTGCTGGGGAGCGCTCTGCTTTTCCTTTTCGAGCAGCTTCCTTTTATTGAGTTCCAGGAGGCGCCGTTCGCTCAAGTCTTTGTCACGGTCGAAATAGACAGCGCCGTCGATGAACACTTTCTGGACCTTGGCGTAACTTGAAAGCGGATGCTTGTCGAAGAGGACCAGGTCGGCATCCTTGCCCACCTCGATCGACCCCACGCGGTCATCAATTTTCAATTGTCTTGCCGGATTGATGGTGATGAGCGAGAGCGCTTCGGTTTCGGTGAGCCCGCCGTATTTCATGGTCTTGGCGGCTTCGGTATTGAGGCGGCGCATCAACTCGCCGGAATCGGAGTTCAGACTGACGAGCACGCCTTTACGCACCATGATGGCGGCGTTGTAGGGAATGGCGTCATAGGCTTCCATCTTGTAGCTCCACCAGTCGCTGAAAGTGGATGCCCCCGCGCCGTGGGCGGCGATTTCCCTGGCTACCTTGTAGCCTTCGAGGACATGTTGCAGGGTGCGGATTTTGAATCCGAATTCGTCCGCCACGCGCAGGAGCATGAGGATCTCGTCGGCGCGGTAACAGTGTGCGTGGACGAAGCGCTTGCCCTCGAGGACCTCGACCAGCGGTTCGAGCTTCAAGTTCCGGCGCGGCGGAATGACGGTCTCGCCGCGGGTCTTCTTTGCCTCGTATTCCTTCCACTCGGCCTGATATGCCTTCGCCTCGGTGAAGGCTTCACGGATGACGTCCTCGACGCCCATTCGCGTTCCGGGGTAGCGGAGGTTGCGCTGTGTCACGCCAAAGAGCCCCTCGGACGGCATTCCCTGGCGTTTCGGATTTTCGCCGAGGGCGAACTTGATGCCCGGCATGGCTCCTTCGAACTTCAAGCCGTCCGCATCCTTGCCCCAGCGCGTCTTGATGACGGTGCACTTGCCGCCGATGGAGTTGGCGCTGCCGTGGAGGATGTTGGCGGTGGTGACTCCGCCGGCCAGCGCGCGGTAGATGGAGATGTCATCGGGATTCAGAACATCCTCAATGCCGACCATGGAGGAGACGGAGGCCGCGCCTTCATTGATGGAATCGGCGGCGATGTGGGAGTGGCAATCGATGATTCCCGGCATGAGGTATTGCCCCCCGGCATCGATGACCCGCGCGCCCGGCGGGATCATCACCTTTTCGGCGGCTTCGGCGATCTTGCCGTCCTTCACGATCACGGCGCCGGTGAAGGCTCCCCTGGTTACGGTGAGGACGCGCGCATTTTGAATGACAATGGGAGGGGCGGCGGCCAGGGTGATGCCCGCCGCCAGAGCGGCCCACGGCAGTTTTGTCATCGCGTCACCTCCGGCGCCGGCGCAGGCGCTTCCGCCGCGGGTTCATACTTGATCCCATCCACGAACACGTACTTCACCTCTGTCTTGTCGCGGAAGAGGTCGCCCCTGGTCACTACAAGGTTTGCGATCTTTCCTTTTTCGACGCTGCCCAGGCGATCCGAGACGCCATAGAGTTCGGCCACGTTCAGGGTCAGGGCTCGCACGGCGTCGTCGTGGGATAGCCCGGCGTTCATCGCCCGGCGGATTGCCGGCGCCACATCGGAAGGTTTCTCGAGCGCGCCGGCGTAGAAAGCGAACTTTACCCCGGCTTTCACCAGCGCCGCGGGAGTGGATGGCGCCAGGTCCCGGGTCTCGAGGTCACGCAGAGTCTCCTCCGCTTCCGGGTCCGCGGCTCGCGGCTTCTCCGGCCAGCGAAGGTTCACCAGCACCTGGGCATTGTGGTTCTTCAAGATCTCCGGCGCGCGGAAGCCCTCCGCCAGGCCATACAGGAGCACCTTCAGGTTCAACTCTTCGCCCAGCCGCAGCATGCGCTCCATTTCCTTGGGATCCCTGGCAGGCAGAAGAACCCGCGGGGCCTCGAGCACGCCTTCGAGCCACTTGTCGTATTGCGGGCGCTTCAATCCTTTGGGATGCGCGGCGTAGATGGCCTTCGCGGTCTTGTATTGGCCGGCGTCGAGATAGATCTGCCGGATGTAGGCGATGACGCCCATCAGGGAGGAGGGGTATCCGCTGCCAAAGCCGCCGCTGTGCGTGGTGAGGTACAGGCCTGCCGGAGACTGGACCACCATCTCGCCCGGACGTTTGCCGGCGAGATCGATGACGGCGCCCAAGCCGGCGAAGACGCCCTGGGTAGGAAAGGTGACTGCTCCGGTGAACCCCGCATTGCGGGCAGCCTCGAGACGGCGGTCAGTGGGAGACAATTCGTCGGCGGCGCGTAGGTAGCTGGTGTTCAACGGCCGGTCCTCCGGTCCGCGGGGAACGGGTGGGGGAGCGCCTTGAGGGCGTGCGGCGTTGGGGCGGCCCGTTCCGTTCAGGGAGGGCGTGTCCGGGAGGCCGAGTGTGCTGAGCGCGTCGAGCAAGCCCGGGTAGACGGTGAGACCCTCTCCGTCGATGATCCAGGCTCCGGGCGGAGGCTGCGCATCGCCAACCTCTTCAATCAAGCCGTCGCGCAGAATGACGGCTCCGCGGGCAATGACCGGACCGCTGACGGTCACAATGCGGACGCCGCGGATGGCGACCACGGACGGAACTTCCGCTACGGTCTCGCCTGCCAATAGCAGCAGAATGGAACATGCCAGCGCCAGGACGCGGTATTTCATAGACTGATCCCTGTATTATAGAGGACCCTCCGGTGACGGCTTCAAAATGCGACAAGGCGCGAATCCAATGCGGACTCGCGCCTTGTGCCCTCTCCCCGTTGTTTGGCGGACGTTGTAGTTAATCTTTTGCCTGAGCGACGCTCTTGTTGGCTCCGGTGGCTTCGTCCCACACCTGGGAGTTGCGCGCGGTTCGCCAATAGCGGTCTCCCCACCAGCCGTCGGGGTTCATCGCGCCTTCTACCACCGCGGCGCGTCCGGTACGCTCCTCGAGCAGGGGCAGAGCTTCGAGCGCGATAGTGACGGGGAGTTCCAGAACCATGTTCTGCTTCTGGCCTTTGTCATTCTCGAACCCGATGGTGAAGACGCGCTTGTCTTTCATGAGCTTGGGCACGGATAGCAGGCGAGCCTGTTTTTTGTCCGCCACCTCGATGCTGGTGACGCGGGAGTAGCCGAGAGACCAGGTGGGCTTGCCGTAGTGGAACTGGAGCGTTTTCCTGTCGCTAAGGTCCAGTTTGCCGTTGCTGAATTGCGGGATGGCCGCTATGGTTCCACCCGTGTAGACGCTGTCAAACCCCTGTTTGGGTTCCGACTTCGTTTTGGCTGCCGTCGAGGCGGCATCTTTCGACTTTTTGAACGGAAGATGGGGCCAGGAAGCGGCACTGGCCGCGGCCGCCACCAGAATGAATCCGCAAACGAGGTTTCGAGTCATGGGTCTCCTTCGTGGAAAGAGATCGGCCATGCCGCTATGGAACTTTAGCCTTGAAAATTCTAGGTCATCGTTTTGTTGATGACCAGCCAGGATTAGTAAGGGTGGCCGAGGTCCTTGGGCTTGGGGCGGCTGCTTCGGAGCGGAATGACATCCGTCACACCGCCCTGAAAATGCTCTTACGCACAAGCCGTTGGCAGGACGATCCTCTCCAGGGAACATTCGTCAATGTTCCCTGAAATCATGAACCTGCGGCCACTGCGCTCAAGGCGCAAGGCCGCATGGTTAGTGGTCAGAACCGGAACTTCAGCCCGATCTCGATGATGCGCATCGGTTGGACGTCGGTGAGATTGATGTGGCCGGCGCCTGTCCGGTAGAGGTTGAAAAGCGACTGAGCACTGGTCACTCCGGTGGACGCAAGGCG
>JADLBG010000752.1 GCA_020847895.1 Bryobacterales bacterium | reverse complement strand
CCCGCCACTTTGCCGCCGCCGCGGCTTCGCCTTCCTTGAAGCCGGCCTGTCTTGCCTTCTGCTCGCGAGCGGGCAGTTGCTGTTCGAGGTCCCGCAGGCGGGTTTCGAGAGCGCGGAACTCTTCCCAGCTGGGGCCTAGGGGCTCAGACTTCGAAGGCGGTTCGGGGTTTTGGTATGAAGGCCGTTCGGGAGTGGGAAAGAGGTCGTTTTCCGGCGAGCGAGGCGGGACTCCGGCCGGCCGCCATGTCATGGGGGCGGCAGAGGCAAGCTGACCGGGCTGAAGAATTCTAGACGACATACTGGTCGCCGCCGCCGCCTTTCATACTGATGACGCCTTCGTTTTCCAACTGGCGGACGACGGCGATAATCTGCTGCTGGGCAGCCTCGACTTCCTTGATCTTGATGGGACCGAGAGCGTCCATGTCTTCCTTCATCATCTCCGCGCCGCGGGAACTCATGCTCTGCAGGAAGTGGTTCTTCAGTTGCTCACTGGTGCCTTTGAGGGCCACGGTCAACAGCTTGCGGTCGATTCTGCCCAGCACCTCCTTGATGGCGTTCTGATCGAGGGTGAGGAGGTCTTCGAAGACGAACATCAGATGACGGATCGTTTCGGTGAGGTTGGGGTCTTCATTCTCGATCGCCTCGAGGATGTCCTTGCTGGTTCCCATGTCGAGCCGGTTGAAGATCTCCGCCACGGCGCGGACGCCGCCATAGGATTCGCGGCTCAATTCTCCGAGCGCTTTCAACTTCTGTCCGATGATGGCGGCGATTCTGGAGATGATTTCCGGGGAGATCTGGTCGAGGTTTGCCATGCGCAGGGCGACGTCAGGCCTCAATTCCGCGGGCAGGGACTGGAGAAGCGCGGCCGCCTGAGACGGATTCAGGTGCGAGAGAACGAGAGCTACGGTTTGCGGATGCTCGCTGTGGATAAACTTGGCGAGTTGCTGCGGATCGGCTTTCTGCAGCGCGTCGAAGTTCGCGCCCTCGGTTCCCATGGCCTTCAGCAGACGGTCGAGGAGCTTTCTGGCATGTTCCGGTCCGTAGGCATTGATCAGCACTTTGCGCGCATACTCGATGCCGCCCTTGTGGACATAGTCGTTTGCGAGCGACATTTGATAGAACTCTTCGAGGATCGCCTCGGCTTCGTCGCCTGTGACCGTGCCGATCTTGGCTACCTCGCGGCTGATCTTATGCACTTCGTCTTCTTCGAGTTCCTTGAAAATGGCAGCCGAGACGTGATCCCCAAGGATCACGGAGAGCACGGCCGCCTTTCTGGCGCCGGAGTACCGGGGTTCCGGGAGTTTCGGACGCTCCGCGGGCATATCAGAAGTGATCCTCCTTGTCCTGCAGCCAGGTGCGAACGATTTGCGCAATCATGACGGGATCGCGTTTTGCCTGCTCGGCGATATGTTTCACCAGGACCTCGGATTTCTTGGTTGTGAGATTGGGCGCCTGGAGGGAGTGGAGCACCTCCATTTCCGCTTTGAGCCGGGCGGATTCGCGGTCGGCCAGTTGCTTTTCCAGCTTCTGCTCGAGAGTGCCCTCCTCATAGGGATGCCCTTCGGTTGAGGCGGGTAGTTGGTGATCCTCTCCGTGAGGACCGTCTCCTCCGGTCAGTTCGGCGGCGGCGCGCTCGGCGGTTGCTTTGGCCGCGGCCCTCCCGCGCCTGGCGATGAGGAAGTATCCACCGCCGAGCAGGAGGAATAGAACACCGCCAGCCACTCCGTACAAGACCATCGGATTTACCTTGATGTTCTTTTCGGCCAGCCAGCGCTCAAGCCCGGAAGAATTCCCGCCCGGCTTCCGGGGGGAGGCCGGCGCCGGGGGCTCCGGCGGCGGGGAAACGCGCAGAGTGCTTTCAAAGGGAAGCGTCTGGACCACGATTTGATCGCCTCGTTCCTGGTTGAAGCCGATGGCTCCGGCCACGAGGTCGCGTACTTTCTTGAGGGTTTCTTCGCTTGGGGGCTCGAGGATCCGTTTCGCCTTGTTCCCCGTTCCCTCCCAGCGAACGTTCTGATCGACGATGGTGGAGACGGAAAGCCGGCGGATGGCGCCCTGCGGGAGGCGGGTCTTGCGGACTACGCGGCTCGATTGATAGGTGACGTTCTCGGTGCGGCGCGTCATCTGTGAGGCGCCGGCGCCGGGTCTCGACGTGGGCCGGGGGAGGTTCGAGGCGGCTCCGGGTGTGCCGCTGGGGACCACGGGCGCGCTTGTTTCCTCGGAGCGCTGCTGGTTGACCATCACGCTGCGGTTCGGATCCCAGGTTTCTTCGCTTTGTTCTCCGCTCGAGAAATCGACGTCCACGGAGATGCCGGCATGAAAATGATCGGCGCCTAGAATGGGGGCGAGGGTCGCATTGATTTTAGCGAGCATGTCGCGCTCAATCTTCTGGCGGTATTCGAGAGGTCCATCCACGTCGCCGGTGTCGGAATTTTTCGGGGGCGAGTTAAGCAGGTTGCCCTGCATGTCCACCACGGTCACCCCTTCCGGAGAGAGACCTTCGACCGCATTGGCCACAAGATGCTCGATGGCGCTCACATTGCGCGGGGACAGGCGCGCGCCGGGCTTGAGTTTGAGGAGGATGCTCGCTTTGGCGGGCTGGCGGGATTCGGTGAATACACTGTCTTTGAGGAAGGAGATGTGGACCCGGGCCTGTTCGACTTCGGTGAGGGCCATCACGGTGCGTTCGAGTTCGCCTTCGAGAGCCCGCCCGTAGTTGACCTTTTCGGAGAAATCGGTGGCTCCGAAGTTGGTCTTGTCGAAGATTTCAAAGCCGATGCGGCCGGACTTGGGGAGGCCGACGCCGGCGACAAGAAGGCGGGAATCGGCGACCCGGGCGGAGCGGACCAACACGACCGAGCCTCCCTCGGAGAGGCGGTAGTCGACGTACGCTTCTTTCAGTTTCGCCACTACCTGGCCGGCGTCTTCCGGGGCCAGGCCCGTGAAGAGGGGACGGAAGTCCTTTTCGCGGTTCTGGTG
>JADLBG010000751.1 GCA_020847895.1 Bryobacterales bacterium | reverse complement strand
GGGCAGAGGCGTGAGGGAGGAGACGCTACGCTCTACCGCAAGTGCGCCGAAGTGAGTGCGGAGGAAGGCTCGACCTCCGGCGCGAAGAGACGAATTTCAACCCGGCGGTTCTGCCGCCGTCCTTCAGCCGTACGATTGTTGGCCACGGGGGCCGTGTTGCCGGCTCCGATCAGATGAATGGTACGCAGCGGAACTTTCTGCTCCATGGTAAGGTAGCGGACAACCGATTCCGCGCGGCGCTGGCTCAGAAGCAGGTTTGCCGCCTGCGAGCCCTTGCTGTCAGTAAAGCCTTCTATTTCAAAGACGAACTTCTTCCTGGAGAGCGCATCCTGAGCCATTTCGTCGAGCGATGATTTGGCATCGTCATCGAGGGCGCTTTTCCCGGTGGAGAACAACACGCTGGCCGTCTTTGCGAGTTTGAAGTTATCGATCGCATCCACATATTGCTTCAATTGAGTGGTGCGGGTTTCCGCATAGGCGCGGTTTTCGGCTGCCTGCTGCTGCGCCTTTTGAGCTGTATCGCTCGCTTGCTGTGTCTGGGAACTCACCTGGTCCAGGCGTTGGGAGGTCTTGGAAAGGTTGGAATCGAGATCGAGGACACGCTCCCGGGTTTTGTTCAGGTCGCCTTCGAGCGTATCGATTGTCTTCTCCTGCTCGTTCGACTTACGCTCCACCACGGTGACCCGTTGTTCCACCGGGTGGATCCGGTTGGTAACGAACTTCTTGGTGGCGCACCCGGTTGCGAGGACGCTCAACAACACCGGCGCCGAAATGGCAATGGCGGCACCGTAATGGATAGACCTCATGCTCTTATCCCCCAGACAAGTCATTTCTTCCGATGAGTTCACCGGCGGCGGCAACGCTCGGAGGGAGACGTTTCAGGGAGCCGCCACCGGCAAACGTACCCGCGGGAGAGACCACGGGAGGCTGCGACGGAAGAGACCGGGTAGAGTAAAAATTGCCGGGAGAGGAAAATTTTTCTGCTCATGCTCTAGCAGAAGTACCCGTATTTGAAACTCTGACTCCGATCTAACCGCATCTGAGTTGGAAGGAGCAATCGGCGGGCCAATTCCCGCCTATCCCAAGGGGAGAGAGTTTCGTGCGGGCATAGGCACTTTCCTTTTTGGATACCGTCATTTTCCAGTTCCCGAACCACGTACACCCGTGGGTGGAGTCCATCGTGGTTCCGCTGGCTGTTTGGATCCTGATGAGTGGCCTGGATGACATTTTCGTGGACGCCGTCTGCCTGTTCACCTGGTTTTCCCAGAGGGCGTTGATTCGTCCAACGGACCAGGCCGCGGAGCGGGAAGCGGCCCTGGCCGCGCCGCAGAAGAGGATCGCCATTCTGGTTCCGCTGTGGAACGAAGACGGAGTGATTCGGCAGATGGTGCGGAACAATGTGTCGAGAATCGAGTATCTGCGATATGACTTTTTCATCGGCGCCTATCCGAACGACTTGCCGACGCTCGAAGCTGTGCGTGAACTCGAGGCGTGTTTTCCGAACGTCCATGTCGCGGTTTGCGGCAACGACGGACCTACCTCGAAAGCTGATTGCCTGAACTGGATCTACAAACGCATGCTCGACTTCGAGGCGGTTCATCAGGACCGGTTCGAAGTTGTCGTCACCCATGACGCGGAAGATGTCATCCATCCCGAGGCCCTGCATTGGATCAACTACTACTGCGACGTTTACGACATGGTGCAGGTCCCGGTTCTTCCGCTGCCGACTCCGATGAGCCATTGGACCCACGGGCTCTATTGCGATGAGTTCGCGGAATTTCAGACAAAGGACATGCCTGGGCGGCAGATTCTGGGCGGGTTCATCCCGTCGAACGGAGTGGGAACGGGATTCACGCGCTGGGCTCTGGATCAACTGGCTGCGCGGGATGGCCGCATCTTCGAGCCGGAATGTCTGACCGAGGACTATGAAAACGGGCTGCGGCTGCACTTTCTCGGCTGTCCACAACTGTTCATGCCTGTACGGTTCCATCATCTGGAACCCATGGCAACCAGGGAGTACTTTCCGCGGACGGCGGCGGCGGCCATCCGGCAGCGAACGCGATGGGTGACAGGGATCGCGCTCCAAAGCTGGCAGCGGCACGGTTGGCGCGGCGGCATTGGCACGCGCTACTGGCTGTTCCGGGATCGCAAGGGACTCGTGGGGAACCCGGTCAGCATGCTGACGACGCTGCTGCTCTTCTATGGACTTATCACGCTGGGATTCAGCCGCATGACGGGCGCGCCGTGGGGGCTGGCCGCCGTTGGGGAATCGGCGCGGATGTTGTGGTTGCTGGGCTCGACCACGACGCTGCAATTCGTCCACCTGGGGGTGCGCGCCTGGTGCACCTCGCGGGTGTATGGCTGGCGGTTCGCGGCAGGGGTACCCGTCCGCGCCATCTACGGCAATTACATCAATTTTCGCGCCACGGCGGGCGCTCTCTACAGGTACATCCTCTCGCGTGCCCGCAGTCAGCCGCTCGTATGGCTCAAGACCGACCACAGTTATCCGGTTTTGTCGGCGGTTGCCGAGCGGCGTCCGATCGGGCAGATCCTGACCTCGGCCGGACGCCTGACCCTGGAGCAACTGGAGTGGGCACTGCGCACGAAACCGCGGAATCAGCGGCTTGGTGAGTATCTTGTCGCCATGCGGATGGTTACGGAAGAGCAGGTGTATCAGGCGCTGAGCCTGCAATCGAGCCTGCCGTTCAGCCAACTCGACCACCGGCGTATCCGGCGTGGGGTTGCGCGGGCGCTCCCGGCCCACGTACTCGACACCTGGCGCGTGCTGCCGTTTCAGGTAGCCGGGGGATATCTCTTTCTGGCTTCCGCTGAACCGCCTACCGAGGAACTCACGCACGAACTGGCACGGTTCACAAAGCTGATGCTCCGGTTTCAACTGGTGACGGCAACCAACCTGGAGAGGCTGCGGGCGGAACTGCTTTGAAACGACGCGCGGTGGAAAAGGAAAAGGTTCCAAGTGACCTACTTCCCGACGATGCTCAGCCCGCCGTGCATGCCCGGCGTGAGCGTGGCGGATTGCCTGGCGGGGCAGCGTCTCCCTTGCTCGACGCGTCCGTTTTCGCCGAACGCGCTTCAATGCCGGAAGTCTGCCAGCCAACCAGACGAACCCGAAGACCGGCTGCTCATACCGGCCTTTTGCTCCTCCGCATGGACTTCCCGTCTCCGGGTCGCCCAGGCGGGCTCTCCGCTCCTGGCCTGATATTTCGCCTGCCACAGCCCGTCAGAGAGCAAGCCCGTTCGGTTATCTCCTCCCGGCCTCGACCGTTTCCGGTCTCGGGGCCGATCCGCGGGGACTCCCCGTTGCCCGTTTCTGAACGAACTGCTTCCCGCCTCTCCCTCCACCGCCACTCCCCTCCGGGACTTTCATCCCTCGGGATCCTGGCCTTTCGGCCCTGCGGCCCTCTCGGGTCGCATACGCGCGCGATGAAGGCACTGGCGGGAACGCTTACCGATGGAAACCGCCCGATTTTCTTTCACTCCCCTTCAGCGAGCATTGGAATGCGCTGTCGGATCATCGTTCCGGAATCGCTACGGCCTGACCGGCTTCGCCGTTCCGTGTGCCTCTTGGAACCATCCCTATCTTGCACCGCTGGAGGCGCTTGCGGCAAGGGAAAAAGCGCATCCGGCGATATGTTTCCACAGTTTTTTATCTTACTTATTTGCATTCGGATACGGCGAAGTGACGGTGAAAATTCTGTGAATAAAACGCTCCCCATGTGAAATGTTTGCCGACTGCGGAGACAAAAGCAAACGGGCTTAGAATAGAGGATTGTTGCGTCCTTCCCAACCCGACATCCTCATTGCCGGAGCCGGCATCATTGGCGCATCGCTCGCCTGGCAATTGGCGCGCAAAGGCTGCCGCGTCCTGGTCTGCGACGCCGGAAAACCTGGCGGGGAGGCGAGTTGGGCCGGCGCGGGCATGTTGGCGCCGGCGTCTGAGTACGAAAAACCAGGCGAATGGCTTGATTTCGCACTCCACAGCCTGGCGTTGTATCGCGAATTCGTGCGCCGGTTAGAGGAGGATTCGGGGGTGGGGATCGAGTTTTCGCAGTGCGGTTCCCTCGAAATTGCCAGTGGAGAGAAAGAGTTCAGCCTGCTGAGGGATCGGGCCATCCGGCAACGCCAATCGGGTATCGAGACGCAGATTTTTCCACCCGCCGAGTTGCCGGGTCGTGTGCCGCGCCTGGCGCCGTCCGCGGGTGGCGCGGTCTTTTACCCGAATGACGGCCAGGTGGATCCGCGAACCGTTTCGGAGGCACTACGAGCGGCCTTATCCCGCCGGGGGGTGGAGTTGCGCAAGCAGACACGTGTGGCGAACCTCTACCCGCACGCCTCGGGTGTGGACGTACGCCTGGGAAATGGCGAAACGGTGTCAACGACCATGGCGGTGATCTGCGCCGGGGCCTGGTCGAGCCAGATCGCGGTTGCCGGATACTCTCTGGTGGAAGCCTTTCCGGTGAAGGGGCACCTGGTGGGCTACAGGCTGCCACCCGGAACGCTTCCGCATGTGATCCGCTGCGGCCGTACGTACATTGTGCAGCGCACCACGGGCTACACGATCGCAGGCTCCAGCGAGGAGCGGGCGGGCTTTGACCGGAATGTGGATGCTGGGATCGTTTCGGAGATCCACGAAGCGGCCGTCCGGCTTGCGCCGGGCCTGCTTCCCGCTCGGCCGGATGATGCGTGGACGGGATTCCGCCCGGCGACGGCTTTGCCCCATCCGCTAATCGAGCAACTGGGCGAGAGTCCGGTTTGGCTAGCCTATGGCCATTACCGGAACGGGATTCTTTTGGCTCCGGCGACGGCCGAGAGGCTGACGAAGGTTCTCACGGCCAGTTTGGGAATGGATTAATCCGTCCGCTTCGGGAGTCCTCGATCAGGGCGTCAATGCGGGTTCTCCGCCGGTACAACCGCTCGAGCAGTTGTTCGAGCGACTCTCTGTCGCCGTTCAGCCACCACTCGGGAACCTGGCGGTAAGCGCGGTCGAGAATCTCCGGCGGGAAATTCCTCACCATGTCAAGCCAGGGTTGAAACGAGTCCAGGCCCCGGATGTTCTCGTAAACCAGTTGACGGCAGTAGAGACCGGAGAGGGGAGACTCTTCGAGTATCCAGTTAGGGCCCCCAAAGACGTAGCCGTGGTCCATCATGAGGGCGACGAAGCCTTCTTTCCGGGGGCGGGGTTCTGAGGCGCCGAAGTCCCTCAGTTGGGCGCGGTAGAAGACGCATTGACGCGAGTCGGCATTGTGGGCCCATTTGTCGAAGACGAGAATTCCGGCAAAGTCCCGGATGTTCCCCAGGGTGCGCAGCAACGCATCGGGGAGGTAATCGTAGATGACGAACCGGTCGGGGTTGACGGGCATGCGGGAGCCAAAGTGGAGACCGGGGGCGACGGGTTCCGTGCGGCTGCCGAAGGAGATGGCGACTTCGGGATGTGCGGAAAGGAACTGCTCGCCGAGGCGGATCAACTCGACTTTCGGCGATGGAATCCGAAGGTAGTCGAGCAGGACGCTGGAGACCCACTCATTGACCAGGACCCTGCGGTGTTGCGGATTCTGCTTGGCTTTCACCACGTAGTGGTGGCCGTCGCCGGCGGTGACGAGGTGCGCCTGAGCGCCGCCGCGCATTTTGCGAATCCAGGTGGTGGCTTCGAGAGGCATCAGGGGGAAGCGAAAGGATACACTAATCTCTATGGCTGAAGAAACCACTCAAAGTAATCAGGAATCGAAGGAGG
>JADLBG010000750.1 GCA_020847895.1 Bryobacterales bacterium | reverse complement strand
CGCGGGGGTACTTCTCCTGACCCATCGCCTGCCACCACCTCCGTATTGTTTCCACGGCAAATGATGCCGTGTCGTGGTCCACTCCCACACTGACCCATCCCGTGTTCTGAGCCAAATCATAGACACCGTACGGCGACACGCGTCCGAGTTCCGGAATGACGAAATCATGAACCCGCACCTTTTCCGCACACGCGAGGTCAAGTTGGGATGCGTATTCACGCAGACCACGCAGGACGAAGAAGGTTATGCCATTCGCGATCCGGATTCCTCGACCTATACCGGGGGCATCGAAACAGCCGAAGAATTTGGCAGGCTTCCAGATAGATGCGCCGGGGAACCGCGGTTGGAATCGCGCGAGCGCCGAGGCCTCGATAAGGGCAAGATCGAAAAGCTGATCCTTTCGTTGCGCTCCACTGAATCCACCAATAGCGAGGTTTTGGAAAAGATTCGCACCGCGGCGGATTACTTCGAGCGCAACGCCGAGCGAATGCGTTACCCAAAGTTCCGCCGTCAACACCTGTTCATCGGCTCAGGTGTGATCGAAGCCGGCCGCAGAACCGTAATCGGTTGCCGCCTCTAGCATTCCGGCATGTTCTCGACGATTCGCGGAGCCAGCGCCATCATCGCCTTGCGATGCTGCTATCTCAATGGTCGCTTCGAGAACTACTGGGAGGCACGTCGGGCTGCTTGTCCTCCACTTTCATGTCGCGCACCCATTTTCCGACCCCTTCTCTTTCTCCTCACCCCAGTCAATCCCTTACGGCTGGTCATATCCCTTCAGCCGCCGCACCCAGATGTTCCGATACCGCACCGGCGTATCATGATCCTGCAAACCAAGCGGTTCCTCTGCCGCGTGCGGAGCATAGGTGCCCACCACTCGATGGGCCATCCGCCCGATGATTTCTTTGCGGTTATGCAGAAGAACCCCATTCAGAAACACCGTCGCGTATGCAGGCTTCGCCAATCTTCCGCCTTCGAACTTCGGCGCCTCGAACACGATGTCGTAGGACTGCCATTCCCCGGGCTTTCTGGCCGCATTCACCAGCGGAGGCCACTGCCCATAAATCGCTCCCGCCTGCCCGTCGGCATACGTCAGGTTGTGGTAGGAATCCAACACCTGAATTTCGTAACGGTTCATGATCAATACGCCGCTGTTTCCGCGCCACTGGCTGTCTCCGGTAATCGCTGCCGGCGCGGCCCACTCGATGTGAAGTTGGATGTCGCCAAACTTCTCCTTCGACACCAGCGTTCCGCTTCCGGGAACGATTTCCATGTAGCCCTTTCCCACTTTCCAGGCTGCCGCGGCGGGTCCATGTTTCGTCTCGGCCGTCCAATGCGACAGGTCCTTTCCGTCAAATAGGACAACGGCATCCGATGGTGGATCGCCCGGCTTTGCCCCAGGGGTTACCACTGCCGGACGCGGGCGCGCGATGTCGTGCACCCGCCACTTCTGCCCCGGCAACACCGGTGTATCCGAATATCCCGCCGGCGAAGTGCGATACCCCTTCTTCTCCTGCCCCGGAACAACCACTGCGCACAACAAGACAACTGCAGCAAGCGTACGCACTCTCATGTCAGGCCTTCTTCAAATCTTCGTTCGCGTCCCGCAACAGCGCGCGAATGTATCCGATCGAGTAGGCCCATCCCACCATTCGATGCCCAACCATTGCCGGCACGTGGTCCGCGATGAGATTTCCCCGGAAGTCCACTTCCACCAGCGTACGCATTACCTTGCGCATGTCCGTGTATCCGTTGTCGACGAAGCTTTCCACAAAGTAAGGAATGGGACCGCTCACGTTCCGGAAATGGATCTTCCACAGCTTTCCGATCTTTGCGAACTCACGGATTGCCCCAAATACATCCCTGCCCATATACTTGCCGCCTTCCATCCACGTTCCGCAGCAAAGGCACACACCGACATTGGGACTGTTGGCGATCTCCAGGGCCTTCATGTATCCATCGAAATTCCCAAAGATACATCGCGGCACTCCGCCCAATTCCGGCGCCGGCGGGTCGTCCGGATGAATGCCGATACGAAGTCCCACTTCCTCCGCCACTGGAACCACCTGTTTGATGAAGTAGGTGTAGTTCTCCCAGATCTCTTCCTTGCTGAACTTGCGGCCGTGCGTTAATGGCGGTTCGAATACTTTCCCTGCCCAGTAGCCCTTTGCCGTGGACTGCCGGAAAGCGCGCGCGGGCGCGCCGCCTCTGGTGGTCTCCCGCTCCGAACTCCAGATTCCATTGCCCATGTGCGCATAAGTCGTATACGTCAGTCCGGCCTTCGCCAAATTGCGGAGAAACTGTTTGTACTCTTCGATCTTCTGGTCGCGGCCCGGCAGGTTCAGCGTCACCTCGGGCATGTTGTGCACATTGCTGTTGCCGATGTTCCATACCTTCAAACCGGCGGCTTCCACCTTCTTTACAATGCGGATGAAATTCTCCGCAGTGGCCTTGTCGCCGCCTGTTGGCACGTTGATCCACCCCACTCCAAGCTGTTTGGCAAGAGTCAGGTCTTCGTCTGGAACCTCGGTGGGCATCTGGAGGGAAACCTTGATCCCGGGCGTAAGTGGCTCCAGGGATTTCCTGGCGCCCTCGGCTAGAAACGGAGCGGCGGCGGCGCCGGCCGCGGCAAGCTTCGAAAAAGTGCGGCGTGTGGATGACGGCATGTGTGGCAACCTCTCGAGTCGGTGTCGATATGGATTATGTCACGTCTGCCGCGCTGCAAACCACAGGGGGAGGCTCGCCGCCTCTCCCTGTGGTTTAGGGCCAATACTGTTCACTTAACGATTCTGATCCGCTTGGCGACGTCAAGGCGACGAGTGCGTTGGGGTGCTCGCGGCCGCAACGGATAGTTACTCATCTTCCGCTTCACTCCGCGCGGGTTGATGCGAT
>JADLBG010000749.1 GCA_020847895.1 Bryobacterales bacterium | reverse complement strand
TGCGCCGGCCCTTCTCGTCATCCGCCAGAATCATTGCCTGCACGTGCGGCAGCCGGTCCTCGCCGAAGAACATGTGTTCCGTGCGGCACAGCCCGATACCCTCGGCCCCGAACTTCCGCGCCTGCTTCGCGTCGCGCGGAATATCCGCATTCGCGCGCACTCCGAATTTGCCTCGGAACTCATCCGCCCAGCTCATGAACTCCGCCAGCACCCCCGACGTCGGATCCGGCTCCAGAGTGTGCGCTTGCCCGGCGTAAATGTCCCCCGTCGATCCATCGAGCGACAGCCAGTCGCCTTCCTTCAGCGTTACCTTCTTCCCATCCACCACCACGCTGATCGTCTGGCTCCGCTCCTCCACGCTGATCGACTCCGCGCCCGCCACGCAAGGCGTCCCCATGCCGCGCGCCACCACCGCCGCATGGCTCGTCATTCCCCCGCGCGACGTCAGAATCCCCTTCGCCACTTCCATGCCGTGAATATCGTCCGGCACCGTCTCCTTCCGCACCAGCACCACCGGAGCCTTCTTCGATTGCTCCACCGCGTGGTCCGCCGTGAACACAATCCGCCCTACCGCCGCGCCCGGCGACGCCGGCAGTCCCTTCCCCAGCTTCGTAAGATTCTTCAGCGCCTTCCCATCGAGCATCGGGTGCAGCAGTTGATCGAGTTGCGCCGGCTCCACCCGCATCACCGCTTCCTTCTTGTTGATGAGCCCCTCATGCACCATTTCCGCCGCAATCCGAACCGCCGCCGGTCCCGTCCGCTTCCCGTTCCTCGTTTGCAGCATCCACAGCTTGTTCTTCTCCACCGTGAACTCGAAATCCTGAATGTCCCGGTAATGCTTCTCGAGCATCGCCGTAATGTCCCGTAGCTGCTGGTACACCTCCGGCATCACCTTGCCCAGTTCCTCGATCGGCCGCGGCGTCCGGATTCCCGCCACCACGTCCTCGCCCTGCGCGTTCACCAGAAACTCGCCGTAGAACTTGTTCTCCCCCGTCGCCGGGTTCCGCGTGAAGCCCACGCCCGTCGCCGACGTCTCGCCCATGTTCCCGAACACCATCGCCTGTACGTTCACCGCCGTCCCCAGATCGTGCGGAATCTTGTTCATGTTGCGATAGTAGATCGCCCGGTCGTTGTTCCATGACCGGAACACCGCATCGCGCGCCATCTCCAGTTGCTGCTTGCAGTCCTGCGGAAACTCGCGCCCGCTGTGCTTCTTCACCAGCTTCTTGTACTCTTCAATCACCGCCTGCCAGTCCGCCGCCGAAAGTTGCGTGTCCAGTTTCACCCGCACCTTCTTCTTGCGCCCTTCGATGATGTGCTCGAACTCGTCTTTCGCAATCTCCAGCACCACCCCGCTGAACATCTGGATGAACCGCCGGTAGCAGTCATAGGCGAACCGCTCGTCGCCCGTCAGCTTCGCCACCGCCTTCACGCTCTTATCGTTCAAACCCAGGTTCAGGATCGTGTCCATCATCCCCGGCATCGAAAACTTCGCCCCGCTCCGCACGCTCACCAGCAGCGGATTGTCCGCATCCCCCAGCCGCTTCCCGATCCGTCCTTCCAGAATCCCCAGCGCCTCGTACATCTGCTCCGTTATCTCTTCCGGAACGCGGTTCCCGGCCTCGAAATACAGGTTGCACACCTGGCAGGCGATCGTGAATCCCGGAGGAACCGGCACGCCCGCCCGGCTCATCTCCGCAAGGTTCGCTCCCTTGCCCCCGAGGATATCTTTCATCTTGCCTTCGCCGTCGGCCGTCCCGTTGCCGAACGAGTATACGTACTTGCTCATACGTCAGTATTTCTCCTTAACATGTCTTCCATTAGAAACTGGTCACGATCTCCGAAAAGTCGGCGATCACGGAAAATTCGGTCAGCAAATTCGCCAGAAGCGTCAGCCGGTTCCGCCTCACGTTCTCATCCGGCGTATTCACCAGCACCTTGTCGAAGAACAGGTCCACCTTCGGCCGCAGTGACGCAATCAGCGCCAGCGCCGTGCGATAGTCCTTCTTCCCCCGGAATGTAGCCACCTGCGCCCGCAGCACCTCGAATGCCGCAAACAACTCCGCCTCCGGTCCCGCCTCCAGCAGATTCCCATCCACCGCCCCGCCGCCTTCGAACCCGGCCTGCCGCAATATGTTCTTGATGCGCTTGAAACTCGCCGCCAACGGCTCGAAATCCGCCGTCGGCCTCACCGCCTGAATCGCTGCCAGGCGCTCTCCCACATCCGGCAAATCCTCGTGTCCCGCCGCCAGCACCGCGTTCACTTCATCGTAAGCGAACCCTCTCACGTCCTTGAAGTAATACCGCACCCGGTCCAATAAGAACTCCAGCAGTCCCTTGTCTCCCGCCGCCAGCTTGGTCAGCGGAATCGACAGCCCGCTCTCCACCAGAATCTTCACCACTCCCTGCGCCGCCCGCCGCAGCGCGAACGGGTCCTTCGATCCGCTCGGAATCAGCCCGATCGCGAAACACCCCCGCAGCGTATCCACCTTGTCCGCCAGCGCCACCAGACAACCCTCCGCCGTCGACGGAATCGGACCCTCCATGCTCACCGGCTTATAGTGGTCATAAATCGCCTGCGCCACCGCCTCGTCTTCCCCTTGCGCCCGCGCGTACAATCCGCCCACCACGCCTTGCAGATCCGTGAACTCCTTCACCATGTCCGTCGTCAGGTCGCACTTCGATAACTGCGCCGCCCGCTCCGCCGCCGCATTGCCCCCCAATTCCTTCACCACGCCCACCACTCGATTCGTCTTGTCCAGGTACGACCCCAGCCTCGCCTGGAACGTCACATTCGCCAGATCCCCCACCCTCTCCGCCAGCTTCTTCCGCTGATCGAACTCCCAGAAAAACCGCGCATCGTTGAACCGTGCCCGCAGCACCCGCTCATTGCCCTGCCGCACCAGCCCGTCCGGATCCTCCTTGATGTTCATCACCGCTATGAAGTGCGGAGCCAGTTTCCCCTTCCCATCCGTCACCGAAAAGTACTTCTGGTGATGCCGCATCACCGTCACCAGCACTTCCTCCGGCAGCGACAGATACCCTGGATCGAAGCTCCCCAGAATCGGCGCCGGCCACTCCGTCAGATACACCAGCGTCTCCAGCAGCGCCTCGTCCATCTTCGCCAGCAGCCCCCGCCCCATCAGCAACTGCGAAATCCCGGTGAGAATCATCTCCCGCCGCTTCGCCGCCTGCACAATCACCCCGTAATCGGCCAGTTGATCCACATAATTCTCAGCATTCACCCCAACCGTCGCCGCTCCCAAATGCCGGTGCGGAGCCGTGTAATACCCCGCCGCCACTCCCGCCACCTCGAACGGAATCGTATTGTCCCCGTGCAGCGCCACAATCCACCGGATCGGCCGGATGAACCGCACCCCGTTCTTCCCCGTCCAGTACATCGTCTTCGGAAAATAAATCTTCGGAATCAGAGCGGCAATCTGCTCTCCCAATACCCACTTCGCCGCCTGCCCCTCCGTCCGCTTCCGCACCGCCACATATTCGCCCTTCGCCGTCTTCTCGATGTGTAGCTGCTCCACATCCACGCCGTTCTTCTTCGCGAATCCCATCGCCGCCCCGGTCGGCTTCCCGTCCTTGAAGGCCGCCGCCTTCGCCGGACCCATCACCAGTTCCTCGGCGTCCGGCTGCTGCTCCAATACCTCATCGAAGATCGCGAAAATGCGCCGCGGCGTCCCGTCCGCCACCCGTAACTTCCCGCCCAGCCGCTGTTCGGTGAGCATCTTCCCAACCATGTCGCGGAACTGCTCCACCGCCGGCGCGATCATCCAATCCGGAATCTCCTCCACCCCAATCTCGATCAACAGCGGAGCGGTACTCATTGCCCCACCTCCGCCACCGCCGCCGGCATGTTCTGATCCAGCCACATCCCGGCCACCCCCACCGCCAGCTTCCTCACCCTCCCGATCACCCCCACGCGCTCCGTCACGCTGATCGCCCCCCTCGCGTCCAGCAGGTTGAACAGGTTCGAGCACTTCAACACCTGGTCATACGCCGCCAGCACCGGAAACCGTTCCTTCCGCGGGAAACCCTTGTAGCC
>JADLBG010000748.1 GCA_020847895.1 Bryobacterales bacterium | reverse complement strand
TCGAGTTTCCTTCTGCTCGAGACGGATCTGATGGGCACGCTGGGAGTGTTTGAAAACAACCCTGGAGTGGAGCAGACGGCGTACGGGCTGTTCAGCGACCTGGTGGATATTGCGCGGGTGATCTGACGCCGGCGCGAAGCCTTGTGGCAGGTGACCAACCCATGTATGATCGGAGGCAAGCGAAGGGAGGCTGGTAGGATGCGAACCTTCACCAATACGGCGGCGCCATCTCAGAGAGTTGTCAGGAAGACGGGAAATTCTGTGCGCGCCGGACACCGCGAACGGAATGAATCTCATCCACTCCATCAAAGGGCCGGTAACCAGGCGCTAAAACGGACGCTCGGCCTGCGGGTTACCCCCATCCGTAGGCCGCTAGCCGACGTGGCGGCGAGGGCGGACATCCCCGTCTCCGGCGGACCGGGGATGGAGATTGTCGATCAACCGCCCGGTGCGAGTGCCGGCGGCGCGGCAATGCAGGCCGCCCCGGATAACACGACCTCGTGCGACCAGCCGGTCAGCATGAACGTTCTCACTTCCGGAAGCTTTCTGGGCGGGTTGACGATGGACAGCTACTACCCGGACTTGGCCGGCGTGGGCTATTACGACCACCCGGGTACCGCGGGAACGTTCGACACGGGCAGCCGGGCGGGAGCGAACGTGCAGCTATACGGAGTGATTCCCAGCCCTTGCGAGCCAAGCCGGTTCCATCTGGAGCAGACCATCACCCGCACCCGTTACCGCATTAATGGCACGGCGCATTCCGAAGAAGGGAAGACATTCGACGATATCGCCAAGAGCGGACGGGATGCCTCCACCGCGCCGTTCCGGCAGGACTTCCTCGGCGGCAGCGGCGCGCCTCTCGGGTACATCATCTCGATGGCCGACCCGCCAAGCACGGGGTACACTTCGACCAGCGAGATCGAGCATGACCGCGATTTTGTCACCTCCCTCGTGGGACCGGGGGGGCGAAAGTCCGTCAGTTGGTCGCTTTCGACGCGCATCTCGGCGGGCGCGGTGACGAGTAACGTTCTGACTTGAAGTTGGCCCGTCTTTCGAAGAGCCCATGGAGCAGCCGGAAACCGCTGACAAAATCGACTCATTGTTGGGAGAACTCGAGCGGGCCGAAGCCGTCTCCTTTGACCTGGGAACGCCCGAGTTGCCGGAGTGCGACGCCTTGAAGGAACTGGTGGCGATGGGCGCTGCTATCGTGCCGAAGCTGCTGAAGCGAATCGGAGAAGATGCGCCGAGGAAGCGTGTCGCTCATATTGCAAGGGTGCTCCGGTCCTTGGGAGATCGCCGGGCCTTGGAGCCGCTGCTTGCGGTGCGGATGCGCTTCGAGCGGCTGGAGGGGAAAGACGCATGGGACTACGCGGTCATCGGCCAGTGCAACCTGGCAATCGAGGCGCTTCGGAGGATAGAAGCGCCGCGTTAGTCCACTCCGAGCGCATTCGATGGGACACCGCCGATTTCCAATCGCACCTCAAGAGGCACGGAAGGAGGTTCCGGGAGCGCGGCCTCGATGCGATATAGGCCGGGAAGCGCGGGGTCGAGGCCGGAGGAGCGCACCTGCGCCGGAACGCCGCCGGCGGTGACGATAGGCGTGGAGAGCGTCCGGTTTTCCGCATCTACTTTGCCGAGGCCGCTGGCGTAGAGGGTGAGGGCGGGGCCAGAGCGAACTGCCGCCAGCAGGGCGGGAGAAAACTCGCGAATGGGGACTTGGACAGGATCCCCTGGGTTCGTGCCGCTGCGTACGACGATGGCCGCTGTCGAGCCGGCTTCCAGATCGAAGGGCAACCGCGCATTCACGAGTTCCGGAGAGGCGTAGTAGAGGGGGATGGGATATCCATTGACCTCTGCGCGCGTGCCCGCCAGACGCACTGGCAGACGGGAGGGATCCGCCGTCATCGTGGAACCCGAAGTGAGGCCGCCGCCGTAGATGGAAACGATGGCGCCGGGGGCATGCGCCTGAGCTGGTCCGGCGGGTGTTGCCACCGCGGCGATATGCGGGAGAGAGGCGCGGGGAGAGCAATCGGCCCGCCTGAGACCGGTAAGCCAGCCGAGGGCGCCTTCGAGCAGGCCCAGAACACGCGGATCGCGCCATGTTTCGTCGAAGTGGCCCAGGGCGGTATAGAAGACGCGGCCCTGGCCGTAGGGCTTGCACCAGGCGAGGGCGAAATCCTCATCGGTGCGGTTGACGCCGGGGGCATGCAGGTCGACGGTGGCGGTATCAAGGGTCATCAGAACCCGCACGTTGCTCCGGTTGAAGGCGCGATGCTGGTAGATCTCTTCGACGATTGCGAAGTTGGGCGCCAGGGGAGCAATGCCGGGAAAGGCAGGGTCCTCGACGTCGATCCGCACCTCCTGAACCCAAGGGTGGCCGTCGAAGTAGCCGCCGATCATTTCTCCGTAGTCCGGCCAGGAATAAAGGGTGTCCGTAGCGGAGTGCGCTCCGCCAAAGCCCTTTCCGGAACGCACGAAGTCGAGCAGATCGGCCTTCTGCCGGTCCGTCAAGGGGAGTTCTCCGCTGGTGAAGAAGAAGACGACATCGAACTGGCGGAGGCTGGGTGTGGTGAGTAGCTCCAGGTCCTCGCTGGCCGTGACTTCGAAATTACCGGTCCTCGCGGCGATGGTTTGCAGCGCCTCGACCGCCGCCGGAATGCTGTCATGCCGGTAGCCGGCGGAATGGGTGAGGAAGAGAATGCGGCGGGGAGCGTCGCTCTGCTGCGCCTGTCCGGAGGTGCAACAGATGAAGGCAACGGCTGCGAGAAACGGCATCATGGCGGTTCAACCCTCGTCCGGCTCCCTCGACAATTCCTGCCGGAGTTGGAGATATTCGCGGCCCTCGGGAGTGATGTAGAAGAAGCTTTTCAGATCGAATTGACGGTTCCGGTCCTTGTATTCCCGCCGCAAGGGACCGAGCCCCGCGCCCTCGTGGTGCCGTACCAGGTTCATGGCCCGGAGACGCTTCAATTCGTTGAAAAGATCATCGGAGTAGTAGCACAGGAAAGGGCCGTCCCGGTTGAGTCCCACGAGCTTGTCCATTTCGTATTGGGTCACAATTCCCTGGAGGGAGACTTTGAGAGCGCGGATTTCGGCCTGCTGAATGGAGAGTTTGTGTTCCTGATCGTCCTGACGGGTACGAATGGCGTTGAGTTCCTTGGCGGTTTTGGTTTCGGAAACACCGAGATCGCGGATGACGTCACGAATGCGGTCGCAGGCGCTGCCTACCGCGCCGACGTGGCTGCCATCGCCGCGCGGCCATACGTAGGCAGCCGTCGTCACGCCTGCCAGATCGGAGGGGATTTTCACGCGGGCATCGGCCTGGTGGAGCATGAAGGTTCGTGACTGGCCCAGGCGGCCCATGAAAAGCCCGAGTTCGAAGATGACGTTGTCGCGCGGGCCGAAGGTCTGCTGATCCCGGCTGCTTACCAGGTCGTCGGGAGTCAGCACGAGAACCGCGAAGTCAAAGCGCGGCAACGCGGCCATGAGGGATTCGATGAAAGTGCGGCCCACGGGGAAGAGTCCTTCGTTCCAGAGCGTGATCTCGGCGTCCTGGTCGAGGCAGGAGCGCACGGCTCTGGCGAAGTCGAGTCCCTCCGTGGAGGAGCCGACGAATACGGATGGTCTGCCGGTCATTCTTCCTCCCTTGTTCCGGCGCGTGCGATGCCTCTGTGGGATGCACGGATGAATCGGACCATGTGGGCGGCGTGCGGGCCGGGAAGCTCCGCTTCGATGCGCTGGAGCGCGTCCGTCAACTTGAGACCGGAGCGGTACAACAGCCGGTAGGCGGCTTTTACTTCAGCGATTTCGGCCGTCGAGAATCCGGCGCGGCGCAAGCCGACGAGATTCACTCCCCTGGGGGCAACGTTGAAATCGGAGTAAAGGAGAAAGGGCGGCAGGTCGCTGTTGACGCGCGTGTTTCCACCCACCATGGCGAGGCGGCCGATTTTTGAGAACTGGTGGACGACGACGCCGCCCGAAAGGAAGGCCTGATCCTCGACTTCCACATAGCCGGCGACGAGCGCGCAACTGGCGATGACACACTGGTTGCCGATGGCGCAGTTGTGGGCGATGTGGCCGCTGGTCATGATGTAGTTCTCATCCCCGATGATTGTGGCGGACTCGGGCCTGGTGCCGCGGGAAATGGTGTAGTGTTCGCGGATCTTGTTCCCGCGGCCAATGCGGAGATAGCTGCGCTCGCCGGTGAAGGCCTTGTCGAGGGGATCGGTAGCGAGGACGGTGCCGGCGGAAATTTCGTTCCCTTCGCCCATCTCGGTCCAGCGCTTCACGTAGACATACGGCTCCAGGCGGCAGAAGGCCCCGATGACCACGTCGCTTTCGATAATGCAATACTCGCCGACGACGGTCTGCGCCCCGACGACCGCATCGGGATGGACACGGGCAGTGGGCGCAATGGAAGCCGAGGGGTCAATAGGCATACTCTTAATCGTAGGGCAGGCCCGCGGCCTGTCACAAAGGAGAGTCTCGAAACCATGCGCGTACGGGAACTGGCGGACTGGCTGGGCTGCACATTCGAAGGGGAGGGGGAGCGGGAGGTGGACGGAGTAGCGGCTCTGGAGTCGGCGGGCACCGGACAAGTGTCGTTCCTCGGGAACCGCAAGGCAGCCGCGCAAGGGGCGCAATCCGCCGCGGGCTGCCTGATTGTGCCCAGCGATTTTGTGAATGCCGGGGGGCGGACGGTGATTCGGGCGAAGGATCCGCGATGCGTCTTTGCGCGCGTGGTGAGCCGCTTCCATCCGAGT
>JADLBG010000747.1 GCA_020847895.1 Bryobacterales bacterium | reverse complement strand
TTGACGCCGGAGCCATCGATTACCTGCTGAAGCCCGTGCGCAAGGAGCGCCTCGAGGCGGCTCTCGAGAAAGCGAAGGCTCACCTTGCGGGCCTCTCCGCCGCCCCGCGTCCGGCGCCGCCGCCCTCTGGCGAGCCGCGCAAGATCGTGGGCCGTGTCGGCAGCGATCTCCATCTGCTCGAGCCCGCCGAGGTGATCGCCTTCCAGGCCGAAGGCGACCTGGTACACATCATCACCGCCTCCGGACGCTACTACTCCGGCCATTCCCTGAAGGCGCTCGAGGAAAAGCTCCCCGGCGGCCGCTTCCGCCGCGTGCACCGCTCCACCATCATCAACACCGGCCAGATCCGCAAGATTTCTCCGCTCTCCAGTAAGCGCTGGCTGCTGCGGATGTCGAACGGCCTGGAGGTGGTAGTGAGCAAACGGCTCGCGGGGGTGATTCGCGATGAGACCGAGTGGTGAGGGAACGGCGCGCGGCATGCCCAACCCGCGCTTTGGATTGCAGACACCGCGGAGTGTTGCCCTCAATTGGGGGTTACGCCCGCGGCCCGGGGAAACCTCATGCGCCGCACCAGGTCCTGAAACCGTGCATCGGGCCGGAGCGCCGCGAAGCGCAGATCCGAATTCACGAAGAGTAAGAAACCCGAATGCTCCTCGGATGCCTGGTTCAGGTGAGCGAGGGCGCGCTCCCGATCGCCGAGCCCGGCGTAGACCACGGCGATATCATAGGGCGAAATGTACCTGGTCTTCGACTCCGACAGCAGATCCGCCAGGATCTTCTCCGCCGGTGGCCGGTTTCCCGACCGGGCAAATGCATGAGCGATGGATGCCCTCTGGATGGTGATCTTCCATGACCTGCGGAACGCCGGCACGGCTTCCTGGAACATACCCTTCTGCTCGTAGATCCAGCCCAATGTCATCAGCGCCCATCCGTGCTTCGGGTCGAAGGCCAGCGCCTGCCGCGTCGCTTCCATTGCCTTTTCCTCATCTCCGGCCAACAGGTAGTGGAAGCCGAGACAGGAGTACAGGGATGGGTTGAACGGATCGAGTTCCAGCGCCCGGCGGCACTCCCGCGCGGACTCCTCGCGGCGGCCGGTCCATAGAAGAATATGCGCCAGGAAGTGCCGCACTTCCCCATCGGCGGGATCCAGGCGAACGGCGCGGCGAAAAGCCTCTTCCGCCTCGGCCCAGTTCCAATCGAGGTGAAGCTTGGCCAATCCCAGGCACGCGTGCCCGCCGGCTTGCGTCGGATCCAGTTCCAGTGCCCGTGAAGCGGCATTCATCATTTTCGCGAACGCCGGCCGCGGCGGGAAGAAACCGAACAGGGCCGGGTAATACAACTGGTTCGCCAGACCGGTAAAGGCCGCCGCGTAACCGGGGTCGAGTTCAACCGCCTTGGCGCAATCTCCGCGAAGGTACGCCTCATGCGCGGCGGCATTCAACGGCCGCGCGAGCGCCGCCGAGACTTGCGTGTCAGGCCGCAAGCCGCGCTCGATGCCGTGCGCAATGGCCTGCGCAATTTCCGACTGCGCGGCCACCACCTGGCCAAGATCGCGGCCGTACGTCCCGCTCCATAGGGGAGCCCGGTCGCGGACCCGGATCAGGCGGGCCGTGACGTTTGCCTGCGTGCCCGCTCGCCGCACGCTCCCTTCAACGACATACTCCACCTTCAAGTCGCGCCCGATCTGCTCGATGCTCGCGCCGGCCCCCTGGTAACGTTTCGCCGAGGTGCGCGCAATGACGCCCAGACGGTCAGGGTAAAGCCGGTTCAGAACCGTGATCATGTCCTGATGCAGGCCGTCGGCCAGGAACGCCTCCCGCGGATTTCCGCCGGCGTTTTCGAACGGCAGCACGGCCAGCATAATCCGGCGTTCCGCCGGGAAGAGCACACGCCGCGCGAGAAACGCTCCGCCCGCCGCCGCGGCCGCGCCCGTCCCCGCGGCTGCCAGCATCCAACGGCGCGTCCTCCAGGCTGCGCCGTTCGTTTCCGGCCCTTGCCAGCCTTCCAGATCCGCGGACAAACGGTCAACGGACTGATAGCGGTCTCTCCGGTCTTTCTCCAGCGACTTCAGAATCACGCGGTCCAACCCGGCCGGGACAGCGGGATTTACTGTGGACGGCTTGGCGGGCGATTCCGTCAGGATTGAGCCTAGAATTCCGGCGACGGTCTTCCCGCGAAAAGGAAGCCGCCCGGTTGCCATCTCATAAAGCACGACTCCCAGAGAGAAGATGTCGCCGCGTGCGTCTACATCCTCTCCCAGCGCCTGCTCAGGGGACATGTAGGCGAGAGTCCCCGTAAGGATTCCCGAAACCGTGAGCGAAGGTGCGGGAGCCCCTTCGAACCGGGGGAGCCCCGTGCCCGACGGGCGAAGGGGTTCAGTTCCTTGTTTGGCCAGTCCGAAATCCAGGATCTTGACCTGCCCGCGGTGCGTGATGAAGAGATTGGCAGGTTTGATATCCCGGTGCACGATGCCCTTCGCGTGCGCCGCTTCGAGAGCCTCGCATACCTGACGCCCGATCAGAGCGAACTCGGCAAGCGCAATCGGTTTTTCAGCGATCCGGTCTTTCAAGGATTGGCCTTCGAGCAGTTCCATTACAAGGAAAGAGCGCCCTCGAAACTCCCCCACGTCGTGCACCGTGCATATGTGCGGGTGATTGAGAGCCGAGGCGGCGCGGGCTTCGCGCTCGAACCGCTGCCGGGCCGCCGGATCATCCGTGACCGCGCGCAAAAGGAACTTGATGGCGACGTCGCGGTCCAGGCGTTCGTCGTGAGCTTTATAGACCTGACCCATGCCACCCGCGCCGAGCGGTTCCAGGATGGTATAGGGCCCCATTCGCTCCCCAACTGGGATGGATTCCTCTCCGCTCGATGCTGGAGCGCCGCTCGCGCCGGCGGACTCGAGGAAACCGGCAGCCGACTCTTCAAATGCGAGCAGCGATTCAACCTCCCGGCGAAGCGCCGGGTCGCCGTCGCCGCAGGCGTCGTTAAGAAAGCGCTCCCGCTCGCCCGCCTTCATGCCGAACGTGGCATGAAACAGGCTTTCGATCTGATTCCACCGATTGACTGTCATACGCGCCGCCTGCACCACCTTCGCTACTCAGCCGGCCGCCGGCGTTGCCAAGACTTTCTCAGCCTATTCTCGCGACGCCGAAAAAACAAGCCTTGGGTATTCTACTGGCTGCACATTCCTGCCGGATTGGATGTCTCGCAGGCGTTGGATTGAATCCTATTTTCGCCCCTGCCGTCCCAACTCAGATCTGTCCCGCTGTTGCTCCGCGCCCGGTTGTCGAAAACTGTCGCCTGACTCGCGTTCACCAGGTTGATGCCCACACCCGGCTGCTTACCATTGGGGTTCGTTGCCTGGAAACCCTGGCCGTAGCTGACACGGTTGCCTTCGATCCAGATGTCATTCGTGTTTTGCACGTCAATGCCGAAGCGGCCGTTGCTCACCACCGTATTGTCCATCACAAGATTACCGGGCCCCGCGCCGCGAATCATGATTCCGGCGAACTGGTTGCCATTGGCCACGTTTCCCCGTATGTCGTTGCCGGCGGACTTGGGCCCCTGCATGTGAATCCCGCAATTCACCAGGTTGGGATTATCCACCAGCGCGACATTCCGCCGGATCGTGTTGTTTCCCGAATCCATCAGCATGATGCCCATCATGTCGCCGTTCACCAGCCAGTTCTCCTCGATGGTGTTGTAGTTGGCATTCTCGAGATAAATCAGGTTGCCGGTCCCGAATTCAGTGGATGTAGTCGGCTTGATCCCGAAGTCGCGGACCGTGAACCCGCGAATCAGCACGCTGTCAACCTGCTCCAGGTGGAATCCATCGCGCTCGGTGTAGTCCCCTTGCAGCACGACTTCGTTGGCCGCACCCGCTCCGATCAGCTTCAAACCGTTCTTCTCGGGGCCGGCGATGCGCACCGAGTGGGTATAGATGCCGGGGCAGACGAGAATCGTTTCTCCACCGGCTGCCGCCTCCACGGCCTCCTGAATCGTGCGCATCGCGCCGGGACATTCCATCCCGTCGTCATCCACCGTCAGGACCCGTCCGGCTCCGGGCGCGCGCAACGATGTCACAAAGCCGTGCGCGATGCCGCCGGCGTCCAGGAAATGTCCCGCGATCCGGCCGGATGCGCTCATATGAAAGGGGAACGTGCCTTTCGATCCCGGCACTTCGAACGTGACGGACCGGTTCTTCCCCATGAGAAACCCGCGAGTCTTACCTCGCGGATCGACATACGGCCCTGTTATGTCTCCGTCCTGGGTGATTCCTCCCCGGTCGAACATCGTCGACTGTGCGTTGGGGTAGTCGAACGATGTGCCCTGCCCGTTCTGTACCAGCCATCCATGAATGACCCCGCTCGGTTCCTGCCAGTGCCCCACCATGTCGCCTCGATCATTGATGGAGAACATGCACGACATCAGGTTCGGCGCCGGATATTCGAAAGAAGTGAAACGGCCCTGGCTGTATAGATAACCACGCATTTTCGTGTCGCCGGTGCGATTCCAGTACATGCCGACCATGTCGCCCCTGTTGTTAGCCGCTTGCGGGACCGTCATCTCCGCGCCGGGATAATCGACGGTCGTGTAGCGGCCATCTTTAAATAAGAAACCGTGCTGCAGGCCGCTCGCTTCGATATACGACCCGATCATGTCGCCCGCATCGTTGATGTCATAGGCATAGGTTTGCGGCGCGCCCGGGAAATCGATGGATGTGAATTTCCCTTTCCGGTACAGAAACCCGTGCCGTTTCCCATCGGCGCTGTAGTACATCCCCACTACATCGCCCGAGCCGGTAACCGTGTAGGCGAACGTCCGGGCCGCGCCCGGGTAGTCGATTACCTCGAAATTCGTGAGTTGCGCAAAGGCCGCCGGAACAAAGGCCAGCGCAATCAGCACCGGCCTGTACTTTATTAATCCAGGCATGATTCTTCTCCCTAATATGCAATCCGGGAAAGCGAGATGAAAACCGTCATTCCCACGCCAAATTTTTGCTATATTTGGCCCGGTGCGGCGATGACCCGGCAAGACGACATCAGCGGGCTGCTCATGGCCTGGAGCAAAGGTGACGAGAGCGCGCTTGGTGACGTAATGCCGCTGGTCTACCGCGATCTCCGGGGAATCGCCCGGAACCAGTTGCGCCGCCGCGGCGCCAGGCTCGTCATGCAGTCCGGCACGCTGGCGCACGAGGCTTACCTCAGGCTGGTCCACACTCACGGCATCCGCTGCGGCAGCCGGGCGCATTTTTTCGCCCTATGCTCGCAGATGATCCGGCGAATTCTGGTGGATGAAGCGCGCAAGCAGCACTATGCCAAACGCGGCGGCGGACAGGTGCAAGTATCCCTGCAAGAGGCCCTGCTCGGAGACCGGGCGGCCGGGGTTGACGTCGAGGCTTTGAACGACGCGCTCACATCCCTGGCGAAACAGGATGCCCGCAAGGCTCGCGTGGTCGAACTGCGGTTCTTCGGCGGCCTGAGCGTCGAGGAAACGGCTGAAGTGCTCGAGATCTCAGAGGAAACCGTGACCCGCGACTGGCGAATGGCCAAAACGTGGCTCTTACGCGAGCTGGGCGGCGGAAAGTCCGGCGGCTAAAGCCAGCGGCAGGCGGACCGGACAGGAGAGTGGTGGGGGGCAGCCCGGCGACATGCCCAACTCGCTCTTTGCCAAGGGTGGCAGGCTTCGCAGAGAAAGAGAAATAAAGAGAAAGAGTGATCTTCCCAGATTCTCACCGGGATGCTATTCTTCCAGTGCAAGCCCCCCTCAGGGCTCGTGTCTAAATCTAAACAATGTCCAAACCTATGACCATTACAGTAACCGATGATATCCAGCGGATGTTGCCCCTTCGCGTTCGACGGCAGGCCGGCATCAAGGCCGGCGACCAGTTGGAGGTGCGCGCCAGCGGCGGCATCGTCACCCTTATTCCTAAACTTCCCCCTGCCAACGACGAGTACACACCTGAGCAGCGCCGCATTGTCGACGCGCGTTTGGCCAAGGCTGATAAAGACATCCGCATGGGCCGCACCTACGGCCCGTTCAACAGCGCCGGCGAGATGATTGCTTCCATGAAGTCCGAGTTGAAGAAGAGAGCCGCGGCTAAGAAGCCCAAGCGCTCCCGATGAAAATTGCCTACACGCGAACTGCTTTGGAAGGTGTGGAGGGCGCACCTTTGGCGGTGAGAAAGGCGTTCTGGAAGCAGATGACCTTTCTGGAGAGGAACCTTCTCCATCCCGGCCTGCACGCCAAGAAGTACAGCGAAGCCGCAAACACCTGGCAGGGCCGCGTCAACAAGGACTGGCGATTCTATTTCACAATCGCCGGCGACACCATCATCATTTAAGATGTCACCGCGCACCCAAAATGAAAACAATACGACAGACCGAAGCGCATAGAGTGACACTCCGATGTGTTTCGGCGATGCGGCTCCTCATATGGCCGCGCATTTTTCCTCACTCCGCCAAAACGAGCGGAGCAGCCTCAGGCCGCCGGAATCGGCAACTCGGCCGCGTCGCGCCATAAACGTTCCAGGTCGTAGTACGCGCGCGCTTTCTCCGAAAAAATGTTCACCACGAAGTTCCCGTAGTCCATCAGCACCCACTCGGCGTTATCGTAGCCTTCCACGCTTTGCGGGCGCTCGCCGGCATCCTTCAACTGCTTCTCGGCTTCGTTGGCAATGGCCTGGATCTGGCGCGGGTTGGAACCGCTACAGATCAACAGGTAGTCGGTAAAGGTGGTGACCGCGCGCAGGTCAAGCACCTTGATATCTCCGGCTTTCTTGGCCTCCATGGCGCGCACGGCCGGAAGCCATGCCGTCATCTCTTCCGTGACAGCCTGGGATGCGGCGGCGGGGTTGGATCTTTGTGCCTTGGCGGCGGATGCTCCCGCGGTCAGTTTCTTCCGGACCCGGGAGATTGCGGCGGACTTCTTCGTTGTAGCCAATTCGCGAGTGGAAACTCTCCTGCCTGTATCGTACTACAATGGAAAAATGCGTTTGGTCTTGTCCTTCGCACTATTCGTCTGTGCGAACACGGCTCCCGCGCAAACGTCACCCGATCCTCCCGAACTGGCCCGCGCCAAAGCGGATCTGGCGCGCGTGGAATCGCTGGTGGAGGCGGGCGGCGCGCCGCGCAACCGGCTCGAACCGGCTCGCCAGGCCGTGCGCGAGGCGGAAGACCAGGCCATTCTCCGGCGCACACTGTACGGCTCCCTCAAAGTGGAAGATCTCACCGAGCCGCTGAACAAGGAAATGCTCGAGAGCGCCCACCGGCTGTTCGATCTCCAGCAGCAGCGGGTCAACGATGCCCGCGAACTGGTGGATCAGGGAGTGCTCCCGCGAATGGCCCTCACGCCGATCATCGAGGAACTCGACCGCCGCCGCAAGACCATGGACCTCGCCGAAGACCGCGTGCGCTTCTGGAATCAGCTTCTCGAAATGGCCCGCGCCGAGCAGGACCGGCGGGACGAACTCCAAGCCGGCCAACTCGCTGCCTTGGCCCAATCCGAGGAGAATCCCTCCTACGGCATCCTTTCCCCGGCGCGCGAGCGCCAGTTGGACCGCGAATTTCAGTCAACGTTCGATCATCCCCTTCCGGTGAGCGCCCACGGGGACACCGTCTTCCACCGCTCCATCGGTTTCGACCACACGGGCCGTATCGATGTTGCCCTGAACCCGCAATCGGCCGAAGGCCGATGGCTCCGCGGCTGGCTCGATCGCATGGGAGTCCCTTATCTCGCCTTCACCCGCGCCATCCCCGGACAGGCCACCGCGCCCCATATCCACATCGGGCCGCCTAGCCTGCGCCTGCGGGTGTCGGACTAAGACCGGGCAGTTCCCCCGCCCGCTTCGCATATACTCAAGTTTTCCCATGCCCGATCCCAAGCTCACCGTCCTCATCTCCGCCGATCAGATCCAGACCCGGATCCGGGAACTCGCCGCGCAGATCGACAAGGACTTGGAAGGCCGCGGCCCGCTCTACATGTTGTGCGTTCTGAAGGGCGCGGTGCTCTTCTATGCCGACCTTGCGCGCGCCATCGCTCACCCTGTCCGCATGGATTTCATCGGAACCTCGAGCTATGGCAGGGGCAAGAGTTCCTCGGGCGAAGTGCGTCTCACCAAGGATCTCGATACCACGATCGAAGACTTCGATGTCCTCCTGGTGGAAGACATCCTCGATAGCGGAATCACGCTTAGCTACCTCATCCACGTGCTCCAGCAGAGAAAGCCGCGGTCCATCCGCATCGCCACCCTGCTCGACAAACCGGAACGGCGTGTCCGCCCCGTGGTAGTGGATTACGTCGGCTTTCGCATCCCCGACGCGTTTGTCGTCGGCTATGGCCTTGACTTCGCCGAGGACTACCGGCAGCTCAAGGACGTGTGCATCCTGGGAGAGTAGCCGGCCATGTCTCCCGGAACCGAATACAAAGCCCGCTTAGCCGACAGGCGCGGCAGGGTCGCGGCGCAGGACCGGCTGCACGTGCAACTCGGCAACATCCGGCTCCTCCTCGGCGTTTCCGCCGCTGTCATCGCCTATTCCGCGTTCGTCCACCACGCGCTCAACCCCCTCTGGCTGTTCGCCCCCGTTGCCGCCTTCCTGCCGATTCTGCCCATTCATTCCCGTGTCCTGCGCAAGCGCACCATGGCGGCTCGCGCGGTCCTCTTCTATGAGCACGGACTGGCGCGCATTGCGGACAAGTGGGCCGGCACAGGCGAACAAGGCCTTCGCTTGCGCGATCCGCTTCATCCCTACGCCGACGATCTCGACCTGTTCGGACATGGCAGCCTTTTCGAGTTGCTCTCCGAGGCGCGCACGCGCGGAGGCGAGGATGCCCTCGCCGGTTGGCTCCTCCACCCGGC
>JADLBG010000746.1 GCA_020847895.1 Bryobacterales bacterium | reverse complement strand
CGGTGTTCTCCGACCCCATCGTGCTGAGTAAAGATGGCGCGATGAGACCACGGGAAACACCGCGAATCTGCTGCACGTAATACTCGCCCGTGAACAGCTTCTCGTCAATCCACTTGCCGCCCTGCTCAAAAAGGCGGCGGTATTCGTTCGCCGAAGCCGTATCGCCCACCTCGCGCGCCATTTCCTCCCCGGCGCGCAGAGCCCCAAGGTAATAGATGCCGCACTGCGGATTGGGCCCGTAGAATTCCACGTCGTAGGTGTTGTGCTGCGCCCCTTCGAGCACCCCGTCGCGGTCCGCGTCCCAGCCGCCGGGCGCCCAGGCGAATTCCAATGCCTTTTTCACCCGCGGCCAAATGGAGCGCAGCCAGGCCGTATCACCCGATAGCCGCCAGTCATCATAGACTTTGATGATTTGCCCCATCTGCCCATCGGCCGCCGCGAAGCCGGAGCGCTGCTTGCCGTCCGGCAGCAACTGCCGGAAATGGATAGCGCCGGCGTCATCGAGCGAGTAGCCGAACGAGGCTTTGCGCAGTGAGCGTGCGAGCGCGGGGAACAGGCTGTTGGTGACGGTCTCGTAATTCCACACATGGGTGCAGTTGCCGAAACAGCACCCGGAATGATCATTCACCCCCTCGAATCCGTGAAACTCCCCATCCGCCGTCCGGAAACAGGTGGTTGTCGCCAGCGTCGACAAATTCGCCGAGGCTGCCTCCTTCACGGCAGGCGGCAACGTGCTGCCGCGCAAGGCGGAAACGAACTTGCGCGTCGTCTCCTCCAGGCTCTCCAGGTGCGCCCCCAGATACGCCGCCGCATCCCAGGAGGAGGCGAAACGCCGGCAGTAATGGTTGCCGATGACGGTATCAGCCTCCCCTTTCGGCGCGCTCCACCCGCAGCGTTTCGGCGTGCGGTTCGGGAAACGCCAGGCCAGCAGGAACGGGAAGGCTGTCTCCTTCCCCGGCCCCAGCGTGCAACTGAGGCACAGCGCTCCAATCCGGTTGCGCGCTTCCGGCTCCGGCCCCAACTCCCCGTCAGCTCTGAAGTCATCCCAGAAAAGCATCGGGGAGTTCCACCATCGTCCCCGCGGCCATCCACGAAGCATCGTCGTTTTCGCTCCCTCCGGCGCGAGGGCGGCAAGCGTAAAATCGCCGAACAGAGGGTCTTCGTTCGCCAGCCCGGGATTGCTCATCACCAGCCCCGTGAGGTTGCCGTTCACCCGGTATTCGTTCACCCGTGAATCCTCCTCCGGTCCCCGCGCGGATGCCTGCTCGGGACTCCCCGCGGGATTCTCGATGGACCAGGCAATGGAAACCTTTACCTGCTGGCTGGTTGGGTTGTGCAACCGGTAGCGCAACACCGCCGCCGGGAGGCCTGACTCCTCGGCATCGAGCGGAATAAAGGGGCTGAACGCTTCGAGTGCCACCTTCACCGGCAGCCGCGCATCGCGAAACTCGATCCCGGCGAGCGGGTACTCCCCGGTGAACGCCGCCGCGGCCAGGCGCGGCAGCCCGGGGACATTCCGCGACCCCAGCCCTGAGCTTCCCTCGTACGGCGGAAGAATCCGGCTCTCGAGCACCCGCGCCACCGGCTTCCCGCTCCCCGCCCGCGCCCATATCGCCGGGAACGCATACGCCGGAGAGTTGCCTTTGTCAGGACGGTTGAAGATCTCCCAATCCCGTAGCTGCCCGCGTCCGCCGAGACTGATGCTACCGGCGCCGATTCCACCCAGGGGAAACGCAATCATCGCCAGCTTGCGGCCCGTAAACACCCGGGGGAACTGGATACGCGGCGCTGGAGCGGCAGCGGGAGCGGATGCCCCGGGGGCCGCCGCGGAGACGGGAGTCTGCGCCGGCAACGCGGCGGCGCCGCCGGCCAAGGCGGCCTGCTGAAGAAAGATTCGGCGCGGTGCGCCTCGACGGGGACTATTCATATTTCTATCCTCCTCCGATTGACTGCTTGTGTGGAAGAGAGAAAGGCCAACATTCCCCAATAGCATGACAAGCAAGACTGAGATATGCTCGATTTTGAGCCGATAACGCCGCCTTGGCGGCTTCCGGATAACGTCAGTCGAAGGCGCACATTCAAATGACTCGCATTCAGAAGCAGATGACGATTGGCATTGTGCTGGGATTGGCGGTCTTCGCCATCGGCGCGGCCGCGGTCTACCTGCTCACGAAGCCCGTGCCGGTCGAGAAGGCGATCGGCACGGCCGTTGTTCAGGCTTCTCGCGCGGATATGCTGGACCAGCAGGGCGATGGCGGCAAGACGATGCGCGGCCTGCCGCAAGGCGCCGTGGTCAACCTTCTCGAACGCTTGCGCTCCCGGGAGCAGCCCTTTGTCCGCGTCCAGTACGTGAATGCGAAGGATGTCTCCAAGCCCGGCTACATACGCACCGCCGACCTGGGTCAATGGACCAGCCCGGATGCGGCCACGGCATGGGAATTGCTCGCCTTGAGCCGGCCGGCTATCACCTCGAGTGAAGGCGACCGGCGCCGGTTCATTCAGCAGCTCACCCAATTTTCAGAACGCTTCACCGGGACGCCGGAGGCTCATCAGGCAAACCTCGAGCGCGCGCGGCTTTATTATGGGCTGGCGAATGAGGCAAAGAGCGCCGGAAAGCCCGAAGCGGATTGGAAGGCGGACCTGGCAAGCGCAAAGACCGCCCTTCCGAACCCGGTCCCGGGCGCATCGGAACCCGTCGAAGCGGCCACATTGCGGAAAGAGATAGAGGCCCTGGAATCCTCGGCAACGAAAGCCCTTCATCTGGCGGCTGATCCGGCGTCGGTGCAGCGCGCTCTCCAGATCCAGCAACTGGAGCAGACTGCCCGCCAATTGTATCGGGATGGCGAGTGGGAGAAAGTGCTCGAAATCGCCAACAAGATGTCGGGTATTGACCCGAACCGGGCAAGAGCATGGAGAGCCACTGTTCAAAACGCTCTGAAGGAGTTGTCCAAATGAAGGATCGCAAACAGTTCTCATGGTTCTCCGCGGCCGCGAAGACTGTCGTCCTGGCGATGGCCGTCCTGCCGGCGGTAACGTTCATCGCACGGGCTCAAGCGCCGCAGGCCCTCTCTCAGCCCATTGCCTTGAGCAGCATCCTCGATTGGCTGGCCAAAGCCAAACGCGATCCCGTGCGCTTCCCCATTATCGGCCTCGCCAAGCGCATCGAAAAGCAAGGCCTCGACTTCGTCCCGAACCCGGAAGATCTGACAGCCATCAAAGAGGCCGGCGGTCCCGATTTCCTGCTCGCGGCCGTTGATAAGGCCGAAAAGCCGGCTCCTCCCGGGCCGAGGGAAGGAACCCCTCCTCCGCCGCCGAAGAAAAAAGAAGGGCGGTTGACCGTGATTTGTGAACCCGTGGATTGCAGCGTCTCCATCAACGACATCCACATCGGCGTCACGAATCATGGGGAACTCTCGCGCGCGTGGCAGGAAGGCGAGATCCGCGTCGCCGTGCGCAAGGACGACTTCGAAGCAGACCGTAACGGCGCGGCGGCGGTCATCGCCGAAGACAAGCCGGCGCGAGTCGAGTTTCATCTCAAACCCAGCCGCGCCTCGCTCGAACGCGCCGGCGCCGAATTGTTTCAACTTATGCTCGCCGCGCTGGGAGGACCGGAAGGTCTGAAGAACGCCTCCGCTCTCAAGGGAAGCGGCGCCATCAACGTGTTCTCCACCCGGACCACGCCGTGGAGTGCTCAAGTCCTCATCAAGGGCGACAAAGCCCGCTTCAGCGTGAAACGGACCGGCCAGAACTACGAAATCGGATTCACCGATTCGCCCCGCTGGAAGCCGGAACCGAAAGGACAGGAGCCCCAGGATTTGGGCGACGCGCTTGTTTGGCTTCAGGATTATGAATTTGCAAGGATCATGGAAAAGCTGCGGGCGCCTGAATTCAAAATGGTTGTGACGCGGTTAAAGGCCAAAGAGGGGGAAAGCGAAGTGTTGCGAGCCGAGGGGAGTCCGGCCACTTATATCATCACCCTCGATTCCGCGAACCGTCCCAAGGAGATCCGGATCGAGTCCGCCGGCCTCAACAACGGGCGCAAGGTATTGTTCAGCGACTATCTCGACAAAGGGAAAAGCCATTATCCGAAGGACACTCAGGTGATTCTTCCGGGCGGCGGCCCGCGCGGCGTGCAACTGCAATTCGACACCTTGGAGTTGAATCCATCCGATGTCCGGGACGCGGACTTTGACGTATCGAAGAAGCGCAAAGGGCTTTGGAGCAAATAAGAAGCGCTGGAAAGAGGGAGGGCTTCTGTTTCGCCTGACCGGCCGGCTGTCGATTCTGCTGTGCTGCCTCGCCTCGAGCGGCGCCGCCTATCAAAGCGCCGCCGCATCCCCCGGATCTCACATTACCCTGGAAGGCATCCTGCGCGTGCTGCATCACTTCGGCAAGGAGGCAATTCCACAGGAGATGGTAATCAAGGAAGTGGAGATGCACGGCCTTGCGCTGCGCCCGACCTCGGCCGACCTCGCAAAACTCGTTACCGCCGGAGCCTCACCCCGCCTTCTCGAGGCCATCCGCAACGCGCGGACCCCGGCGCCGGCGGTGGTAAAGAAAAAGGAAGGGCTGTTGCTGGTCACCTGCGAACCGGTGGATTGCGAAGTGCGCATCAATGGGAAGCCTTCCGGCTCGACCCGCGCCGGTGCTTTGTCCCCCATCGCCCTCGACGAAGGCACGGTCTCCGTGGCCGCGATGAGAGAAGATTACACCACCGCCCGCGCCGAACAGACCGCGGTCATAAGAGCGGACGCCGAAACCACGGTGGCGTTCCGTTTCCAACCCTCGCGGCCCGCGCTCGAAAGGACTGGAAACGCCCTCTTCGAACGTATGCTGGCGGCGCTGGGCGGGAGAGACCGTTTTCGCTCCGCCGCCCCGATTCACGCCCTCGGAGCCCTTCAGATTCACAATGGCGATGCGTTTCCCGTGCTCTGGAAATTGGAAGTCTGGAGATCCGAAGAGCAGACGAAATACAGGGTGGAGCGCTCCGGAAAGAAGTACGAGGTAATCCGTACCGCGGCGGGGTACAAGTGGAAAAAGAAGCCCAAGGGACAAGACACGCCCGCGCTCGAGGAAGCGCTCCGGTTGCTGGAGGCCGGCCAGCTCAGTAAGACTCTTGGCCGCGTGGCTCTCGGCGGCGCGACGGCGCAGTCCTCCAAGCTTCAGTATGCGGATGGCGAAGAAGTTACTCTCCGCGTCTCCGGCGGCGCCGGCCCGCTCGCGCTGAAATTAGACTCCGCCCTTCGGCCGAAGGAAATCCAACAGGAATCCACGGGTCTGAACGCCGCCTTGCGCTTCCTTTACGCCGGTTACGAGGGAGAAGGCGCACAGTGCCGCCCGCGGCGCCTGCAGGTCATTGAACCCGGAGCCGATGCCAAGGGTATCGAGGTGCGCTTCGATCAACTCGAGGAGGACACATCCGGCAATGCCAGGCGCGGGCGTGGTTTCAGGCGGTCCCGTTAGCGTGGCGCGGCATCAAGGAACGCGGTCCGTGCCGGCCTCTGCTACCGGCCGCCTTGAGCGTCGCGGTTCTGTCTGACCGGAAAGGGCTTGGTGGCCTCGCCGGCGTACACCGAAATGTGCGGGTAGGGCAGTTCGATGCCTTGCGCGTCGAAGGTGTTCTTGATGCGGCGGCGCAGTTCCCGGCCGACACCCCACTGTTCGAGCGGGACTGTCTTGATGCGGAACTTGATGATGACGGCGGAGTCGGCAAACGCGTTCACACCCATCATTTCCAAGGGAGCGAGGATCTTCTCGGAAAATTTCGGATCTTTTCGAAGTTCCGCGCCGATTTCCATGATGAGCGCCATTACGCGGTCGACATTCTCCTCGTACGCAATGCCGAGCTCAATCACGTAGTAGGAAAAATTCTTCGTCATGTTCGAGATGGCGCTGATGTTGCCGTTAGGGAAAATATGGACCGTGCCGTCCTCGCCGCGGATCGTGGTGGTCCGCAATTGGATGGATTCCACCTGGCCGCCTTTTCCATTGATGTTGACGACGTCGCCTACCCTGACTTGGTCCTCGAGGATGAAGAACAGCCCCCCGATGATGTCGCGGACGTAGTTCTGGGCGCCCAGTCCCAGGGCAACCGAAACGATGGCTCCGCCGGTCAGGATGGGCGTGACATCCACATCGAGCCTGCGCAGGATCATGAGGGCGGCAACCGATAGAACCGCCGCGCTCGAAGTCCAGCGGAATAACCGGCCGCGCGTTTCCACACGCTTGGCGCGCTCGGCCCGTTCCGGCACGGAGAGGTTTGTGGGAATAAGGAAGCCCGGTAGCCGCGCCACCAGCAATTGCAGCGCGCGCAGCAGGATGAGAGCGCTCCCGGCAATGAACAGAACCGGGATTCCCGTGGAGTGAAGCCAGGAGGCTATTTCTTTCCACGTCAACCGGGGAACCCCCGTGATGCCGACGCCGTAGAGCATGGTGAGTACGGCCGCGACAAGACAGAGAAGGAAGGCGGTGCGGCGGGCGAATCGCGTGATCTCACCAGCCCAGTGTTCCATGCCCGGCGAGGGTTCGGTTTCGCCCTGCCGCGCGGAGCGGCGGATGGCTCGTGTGAAGAGCCATGACGTGGACCAGAAAAGGCAGATGGCCGTGGCCATCGTGAGGAACTCGGGAAACAGGCTCTTGAATGTGATCTCTTCGTTCATGGCTCGAAATCAGGGAGTCTTCCGGCCGTGGGTCTTGCTGCCCAGGTACCCGTAAAAACCAAGGTCCTCGTGAGTGAACAGCTTGGTGGCGTACATGATTTGGCCTGTATGGAGGGCGAAGTGCTCCACCACGTGAAAGATGGCCTCCAGCTTGGATATCTCGTGGCCCTGGATGGTCACCTTTTCGGCCAACTGCCCTGGTGACTGGGCCTCAATGACCGCCACCGCCTCATCGACAGCCGACTGAAGCGTTGCCAGCATCCCGGCTTTCGGAATGTCTCCAGCCGCGGCAAATTCAGTGTCCCGCTTTCGGACATCCGCCGCCCCGCCCACCCCACTGACAATCCACTGCCGGACGTTCCCCGCAAGATGAAGCAGAAGATTGCCCACCGCGTTTTCGTTGCCCGATCCGCGTGTCCAGATTTGTTCTTCCGTCAGCCGGCCGGCGGATATGCGGATCCGATCCATATATTGTGCCATCCGCCGCGCGGCGGATCCCAGGAATAGAGCAGCAAGTTCGTTCTCCATGCTGCCTACTACTATAGGGATAGCCAGGCGGGGCGTGCTACCTTGGAGTTTATGCGGTCTGTTTGCAGTGTCCTGCTCAGCTTGTATCTGATCGTGCCGGCCTTTGCCTCGGGAGGCCTCTCCAACCGCCGCGCTCCGGGTTTCTCCCTCTCCGACAGCAGCATGACGCAACATGACCCGCAGGATCTTCGAGGGAAAGTCGTGATTGTCGACTTCATGAAGACGGATTGTCCGAACTGCAAGAAGGTAGGCGGGATGCTGGAACAGATCAAGGCGAAATACGCGGGCAAGGTCGTGGTGCTGAGCGTAGTGACCCTGCCGGATTCCATCGACAACGTCCGCAAGTACGTCAGCGAGAACGGCATCAGCAGCCCGGTGTTATTCGACTGCGGCCAGGTCACGGCCTCGTACATGAAACTGACTCCCAGGAACCCCACAATGCGGTTCCCACACCTCTTTCTCCTCGATAAAGACGGATTCATCCGGAACGATTTTGATCACGATGAGGCAGACAATGGGACCGTCAGCGTGAAAACACTGTCCGCCGAAATCGACAAACTCCTTCAGGGGTCAATCCAGAAAAAACGATAGAATTGGAAACCGGCAAGCATGTCGAACCAGAACCTCACCATTACGGACAACCGCACCGGCAAGATTTATACGGTGGCAATAGAGAACGGGGCGATCAAAGCCACGGATTTGCGCCAGATCAAGGCGGCGGACGATGACGCGGGACTATGCACCTATGACCCCGGGTTCATGAATACGGCGGCCTGCAAGAGCCGCATCTGCTACATCGATGGAGATAAGGGTATCCTCGAATACCGCGGCTATCCGATCGAGCAACTCGCGGAGAATTGCACCTTCCTCGAGGTAGCGTACCTGCTGGCCCACGGGGAATTGCCGCTCCAGGAGGATCTCGGCGAGTTCGTCCACAACATCACTCACCACACGATTCTCCATGAGAACGTGAAGCAGTTCATGCACGGCTTCCGCTATGACGCCCATCCGATGGGAATGTTCGTTTCCACCGTCGCCGCGCTCGCCACGTTCTACCCCGAGGCGAAAGACATCTTCGACACCGCAAAGCGCCGTAAGCAGTTCTTCCGCCTGGTCGCGAAGGCGCCCACCATTGGAGCTTTCATCTACCGCCACAACGTCGGTATGCCGTACGCCTATCCGGACAACGATCTCAGCTACACGGGCAACTTCCTCAACATGCTTTACAAGAAAACGGAAGTGAAGTACAAGCCCAATCCCGTCATGGAGCGTGCTCTTGACATTCTCTTCATCCTCCATGCCGATCACGAGCAGAACTGTTCCACCACCGCGATGCGCAGCGTCGGCAGCGCCAATACCGATCCTTACAGCTCCCTCGCCGCCGCGGCGGCCGCCCTTTACGGACCGCTCCACGGCGGAGCCAACGAAGCCGTGCTGAAGATGCTTCGGGCCATCGGAAACAAGGATAAGATCCCCGAGTTCATCAAGCGCGTCAAGGCGGGTGAAGGACGGCTCATGGGCTTCGGACACCGCGTCTACAAGAACTACGATCCGCGAGCCCGAATCATCAAACGAGCCGCCGACGAAGTCTTTGAAGTTACCGGACGCAATCCGCTGATCGACATTGCCGTCGAACTCGAGCGCATCGCCCTCGAGGACGAGTATTTCATCAAGCGGCGCCTGTATCCGAACGTTGATTTCTACTCCGGAATCATCTACGAAGCCATGGGGATTCCCTCGGAGATGTTCACCGTGATGTTCGCCATTCCGCGCACTGTAGGGTGGCTTACCCATTACGAAGAGATGCTCTTGGATAGCGAACAAAAGATCGCTCGCCCAAAGCAGCTTTACCTGGGGGCGGCGCGCCGCGATTTCGTGCCGATGCACCAGCGGAAAACCGCACAGACCTAACGCATGGCCCTGCCGCTAGAGGCGCTCAGAAAGCTCAATGAAAAGCCGGATGCCCGCCTGCTGAGGGCTGTGGACGAACTGGCGTCGGCTCGGGGCGCGCGGCAATGCTTCCAGCGCTTCCACCGCAACCGGCAGTGGACCAACGAGCAGCACCTGCAATTATGCCGCGTGCCGGCGCCCACTTTTTTTGAAGAGAAGCGCGCCGAATGGATGGCCGCGCAATTCAAAGGGCTTGGCTGGGATGCAAAGATCGACCGCGCCGGAAACGTGGTCGCCTATCCGGACGGGAACCGGGAAGGTCCCTTCGTGGCGCTCACGGCGCATCTCGATACGGTGCTCTCGCCGCGCCACATCGAGGATGTGCGCGTCGGGCCGGGCGGGCGATTCCACGGACCCGGCGTATCGGACAACGGCGCGGGATTGGCGGCGTTGCTGGCCATCGCTTCCTGCTGGAAGGAGCGCCCCGTGGCCGCCGGGAACAGCGCTTCGCTCATCCTCGTGGCAAATGTCGGCGAAGAGGGCGAAGGCAATCTCAGCGGAATGCGGTTTCTCTGCCGGCAGTCGCCGCTGGCGAACCGGATTCGCTCCTACCTCGTCCTCGATGGTCCCGGAACCGAACACATCACATGTAAGGCGCTGGCCAGCAGGCGCTTCGAGGTTCTCATTCAGGGGCCGGGCGGGCATTCCTGGAGCGACCACGGGAATGCGAATCCCGTCCATGCGTTGAGCCGTGCGATCCACTATTTCACCGAGGCGCGGTTTGAAAACGGGCCTGGCGCGGCGCGCTCGTCCTACAATTTCGGAATCATCGAAGGCGGGGTCAGCGTGAATTCGATTCCCTCCTCTGCCCGGGCCAAACTCGACCTGCGATCGGAGGACGCCGAGCGCATCGAGGATCTCGCGCGCGCCTTGTCCACAGCCGTGGAACGAGCCATCGATGTGGAGAACGAACGCTCGGCCGGGGGAAGAGTGCAAGCCAGACTGCGGGAGATCGGCGCGCGGCCGGGCGGCGGACTGCCGGGCGATGCGCGGATCTTGCCGTACCTGCGCGCCGTGGATGCCCACCTCGGCATCCGCGCTCACATCGATTGTGCGTCGACCGATGCGAACATCCCGCTCTCCATGGGCCTGGAGGCGGTGTCCATCGGGGCCGGGGGTAGCGGGGGAGGCGCGCATACGCCCGAGGAATGGTTTGACCCCGAGGGGCGCGAACTGGGGTTGCAGCGTGTTCTCCTGACGCTGTGCCTGCTGCTCTCGGCATGAGCGGCTGGCCGGAGCGAAGCCGCTCGGAACTGGCGCTGGTGGCCGTCACCATCCTTTGGGGGGCTACCTTCGTGGTCGTGAAAAACGCCATCGAGCAAGCGTCCACGCTCGTGTTTCTCGCCATGCGCTTCTCCCTCGCATCGGCCGCGCTGCTGCTGATGTTCCGCCGCCGGCTGCGCTGGCAGGGACATTTGCGTTGGATTTCGCTGCAAGGCGGGCTCCTCGCGGGTTTGTGTCTGATGTTGGGCTACTTCTTTCAGACGCTGGGGTTGCGCTATACGACACCGTCGAAATCGGCCTTCGTTACAGGGCTGACGACAGTGCTGGTACCTTTCCTGTCAGCCCTCGTCTATAGGAGGGCGCCGCACCTTTCCGAAGGCATCGGCGTGGTGGTGGCCACCGCGGGACTGGCGTTACTGACGCACCCCGGAGGCCGCTTCAACAGTTTCGCCATTGGTTACGGGGATGCGCTGACACTGTGCTGCGCGGTTGCTTTTGCGTGCCACATTCTGGTCTTGGGGCGATGGTCGCCTGTATCGTCCTTCGAACTTCTGAGCGTCACGCAGATCCTGGTCACGGCGTTTCTGGCGCTGGCCGTCTGTGGCTGGGCCGAGCCCGTGAAACTGGTCTGGAGCCGGCAATTGGTAAGCGGCGTGGTGATTACGGGATTGCTGGCCACGGCGGTGGCGTTCACTGTACAGACCTGGGCGCAGCGGTATACCACGCCGACACGCGCCGCGCTCATCTTCGCTCTCGAACCGGTGTCGGCGGCGGTGACGGCGTTTTTTGCGGCGGGAGATGTCCTGGCTGGAAGGGCTCTGCTCGGGGCGGCTCTCATCCTGGCGGGCGTCCTGATTGTGGAATTGAAACCGGTTGGCGCTTCGCGGCATCTCCTGGAGTAGCCTTCCGGGCAAGGGCGGGGGACGCCGCCGGTGCGCGCAGGCACGGAGATGGCGCGGATTATAATGAAGAACAACAGCCCCTTGGGGAGGCGGATTACACACATATATGAATATCCTGGATAAAGCACGTCAACAGAAGTTTCTGAGCATCAGCCTGCTGATGTTCACGCTTTCCATCGGGATCCTGATTGGAACGCTCATCAACACGGGTGTACACGCGGAGAAGGGGCAGGCGGTGGCGCCGGACGCAACTCCGCTGGTGATCCCCGCGGCAACCCAGCTATCGAACGAATTCACGAAACTCGCCAAGCGGCTGGAGCCGTCGGTGGTTTTCATCACCACGGATTACACGCCGAAAGTCGAGACTTCGAGCAGACGCCGGCCGCGCTCCGACGAAGACGAGGATGATGAGAGCGATCTGCTGCGGCGGTTTTTCGGGTCGCCGCGGGCGATGCCCGGGCTTCCGCAACAGAAATTCAAACGGGAAGCGACCGGTTCCGGCTTCATCGTCGACAAGAACGGGTACATCATCACAAACCAGCACGTGATCGACGGAGCCGATCATATCCGTGTGAAACTGCACGGAGACGGCCGTGAATATAAGGCGAAGCTGATTGGATCGGATACCGAAACGGATATTGCCGTCATCAAGATCGATGCCGGCCGGCCGCTGGAAGCAACGCGGATCGGAAACTCGGATGGCGTGCAGGTGGGGGATTGGGCGGTGGCCATCGGGTCTCCGTTCGGATTCGAGGCCACCGTGACGGCGGGAATCGTCAGCGCCCTCGGCCGCGACGTGGCCGGAGCGCAGCAGTTCCAGCGCTTTATCCAGACGGATGCAGCCATCAATCCCGGCAACTCGGGCGGGCCGCTGCTGAACATCAACGGAGAAGTCATTGGAATCAACACCGCCATCGCGACCCAGAACGGCGGCTACCAGGGTATCGGGTTTGCACTGCCGGTGAACCAGGCCGTGAAGGTGTACAACAGCATCATCAAGAACGGCAAGGTGACCCGCGGATCGATCGGGGTGAGTTGGCAGAAGTACGAGAAACAGAACGAGGTGCTGAAGGCGATGGGCGCGAGCAACGGCGTTCTGGTGGACACGGTGGCTCCGGGCGGGCCCGCGGAGAAGGCGGGCGTGAAGCCGGATGACATCATCGTGGCGTACAACCGAAGACCCGTCAAAGACGGCGACGATCTGGTGGGCCGTGTCGCGGAGACACCCGTCGGAACGGACGCCACACTCACCGTGGACCGCGCCGGCAAGAAGATGGACCTCAAGCTGACCATTGCGGACCGGGAAGAGGTGTTCGCCAATGATCCCCGTTTCAGCAGGAAGCGAGGTCCCGACGCTCCGGAACGCCAGGCCGAAGGGACGCAGCAGGCGAAGTTCGGCATCTCGATCCGCAGTCTGTCCGAGGCGGAAAAAGAAGGCTTGCCCACCGACAGCAAGGCAGGCGTGATGATCACACGTGTGGACCCGGATACGTTCGCCGATGAGATCGGAATGATGGAGAGGGACGTGATTGTCTCCATCAACCGTCATCCGGTTTCTTCCGTCGAGGACATCAAACGCATCCAGGCAACGCTGAAGCCTGGGGACGCGGTGGCATTCCGGGTTTACCGCCCACTGGGAGTGGCATTGCGGAACAGTAAAGCCCAGTATCAGAGCCTGGTGCTGGCAGGGACGCTGCCGAACGAATAGCACGTAAGCCCGAGAATACAAGAAAGAAGCGCTGCCAGGGGGTGACCATGGCGGCGCTTCTTATTTGTTGGCCGGCTGCAAGCGCTCAGCGCTTGACCGGAAGATGGACGATGTTGCTTTGATAGCCGTCACCCGCGAGTGACAAGTTGACGTCCCCATCGGGAAGATCCGAGGGGAGGATGACGTTGACCTGATAGAGTCCAACCAGTGACGGAGTAAGCCCGACGTAGAGCGCATCCACGCTGACCAAGCCGCTGAAGACATTGCCGAATGACACCCTGGGGGCGGGAGAGATACGGGCCAGAGGTTCCGCGCCAGGGGCGGCCGCTCCCGTGGACGCAGCCGGATTCGTGCGGCCGAGACCGACGCAATAGATGGTGACGGCTTCGCCGGGCCGGGCAGGACGGCCTCCCGCGATGGCGAGACTGCCGTCGGGATTGACGACGACGCCGTTGTTGCCCACCTGGATGATGAGCGGAGCGCGATCGAGGATCGTGACCCCAAGGCGGTTGCCGCCTTGGCCGTCGCGTTCGACGCGGACGACGGCTTCGCCGGGATCGATTTCATACGGAATCTGGAAGTTCACCTGACCGTAGGAAGCGTAGTAGAGCGGGGCGGGTTGGTCATTGACAAGCACACGCACGCCGTTGATATTGGTCCCCAGCGGAATGGCGGTGGCCGAGGCGGCATCTTTCATGGAAAGGCGTTCTCCAAATAGGGCGGCGACGCTTCCGGGAGCGAAGCCGTTGTCGAAGTTGCCGCTGTTGAGGACTCCCCCGAACACCGCGAACGGCGGCCCCTGGGCTACTACATCGAGAGTGACGGGAACGCTGATGCCGCCGTTGACCCCGTTGGCGGCTATCTTCACCGTACCGGCGTAAGAGCCCGTATTCATGCCAGTGACGTCGGCTTTGACGGTGACGAGCCCGGCATTCGAATCGGCGGCCAGCCAGTTGCCGCCGGATGCGGTTTCGACGGTGATCGTGGAGACCGAAAGCGTCCCCAAACCGCCGTTAGTCACCGAGAGGTAGGCCTGCTGGACAGGGGCTCCGCCGGCGATACGGAAGGCCAGTTGGGAGGGGGAGATTCGGGTGATGGGCTGCGAGGTTACCTGAAGTCGTACAGGAACGGTCTTGTTTTCAACTGCGACGTTGGACCCGGCGATCTGGAGAGAGCCGGTATAGGTTCCCTCGGCCATCCCATCCTGGTAGGCAGCGGTGATCTTGTAGGGGTAAGTGAAGCGGAAGGAACCCGTGCCGGTGAGCGCCACGGAGAGCCACGGGCCGCCGGATTGGGTACTGGTGTTGGTTGTCAGCAGGCTGTTGGTGGTGATGGTGAGCGTATCCGGCGCTCCGTTCGGAGCAACGTAGAAGTTCATCGAATCCGGCACGCCGCCGCCGATTTGGACGGTGACAGATATGTTCTGGGGAGCGTCCAGGGCGTTGGGATCGGAGACCGTGACCAGGCCGGTATACATTCCCTTGGCCAGAGACGTAGTGTTGAAGGAGATGTTGACCGGAAGGCAATCGCCGGGACGGTTGCTACACGGGCGCGAGCCTCCAACAGCAGCGGAGAGCCAGGGCGCCGATGCAGCCGTCTGGAGGCTCAGGTTGCCGTCGCCCGCGTTATATGCTTCGACCGTTTGAACGGAGGCATTGGCTCCTTGAGTGACAGAGACGGGCCCGACCGCGGCCGTGGCGAGCCGCAGTTTGGGTGCCGCGGAAAGGCCCTCGGCCAAGCCAACCAGGAGAACGGGAATCCACATCATTCGACTCCGTTTGCTCCCGGCGGATACAGGGACTGATTGGGTACGAAACATATGACCTCACTTCACAGTGCGCGGGCCCACCCCGGCTCCGAAGAAAGAGAACGCCCACGGACGGAGGGATGAAAGCGATCCTCGAAACAGAGGATCACAACCGCTCGATGAGGACCTGAAGCGGCCCGCGGGCACATCGCCGCCGATCCTACTTATGAGAATATAGCATGGCGCGCGAGGAGGCGGCATCAAACATAGCGCGGAGAAAATGTTTGGAGAGACGGACAACACGTACTCGAGGATCCGCGCCGAATCTGCCGGGCGAAACGGGGAAGAATCCGGCCCCGCTGGTCGAACCGGACAGGCAGATTTCGATGACATCCGGGTCTCCTCGGACACCCTCGCCGCAGACTTGCGGAGGCGATTTTTCCGGCGGCGGGAAGGGCCGCTGGCTAGGCTGCCTCAGATAGGCGTGAGGCGGCCACGAATGTACGAGTTGTTGAATGCGAATGCCGCGCGGGATCTCCAGGGATGAAACAGTTCCTCCATCTCTTCAGGCGCGCTCTTCAGGCGCGCCTGGTCACCACATCGTGATCGTGACGGCGGGGCCGAAGCGATGGTCCGGGCGGGCCCGTAGCGCCGGCCAGTGTGTTAAGGGCGGCGTTTCATTGCTCCCCCGCCCTGGGTGTCGTGTCGTGGCCGCGGCCCAAGATCGCTGAGATCGATGGGCTTGAAGCCTAGTTTGTACGCCGGAGAATCCGGTTTCAGGCTAAAATCGAGCTTTTCCGGATCCGCCAGGAGGGGGTCGGCGACAATGGAATCCCGGTCCCATCCGCCGCGCGCGCGCCAAACTGCCAGCAGGGAGGTAAGCTTGGCCCTGGCTGAATCATCCACCGCCCAGAAAAGGTTGTCATCCATGACCGAAGCGCCCGCATTGAATTCCGCCTGGGGAGTCAGGGCTGGATCCGGTTTGGGTTTCAACTGAGGCCGTTCGCCGTAGAGCAGGACGTTGTGCGTCATGGTTTGTCCGCCGCAACTCTTGTTGAAAAAGAAAAGCCGGTGGCCGTCCGCCAGGATGTTGTTCCGGACGGTGTTTCTTCCATTGGCGTTGAGCAGGATCGCCGAACCAATGGAACCATCGGAAATAGCCGGGTCAGGACATTGATAGACAACATTGTTTTCGATAACCGTGTCGATTTCGTTGTTGTCGAGATATATGCCAAAGGAATACTCGCGCGCGCTACGGTAAACCAGATTATCCCGAATGAGGTTGTGGTGGGTGGCATGGATGTAGATGCCGCCGCCGTCATCCAACTGGAGATGGAAATCGTGGATGATGTTCTTCTCCACAACGTTGTAGCCGGGGATGAACCGTTTAATGTTTTCCACGGTAAACGGCCCCTCTCCTATCTCGTCCCACCGGTGCGAGCCCCAATGGTTCTGGAATTCGCGCAGTTTGGGCCCGATGACCATGATGCCGCCATAGGGCATGTCGTGAATCAGGTTGTTCCGGATGGTGCTGTTCCCCACCATGTTCAGGGATATTCCGGCGCCGCGCCAGTTCAGTTCGCCGCAGTGGTGCAGGTGATTGCCGGCAATGAGGTGATCGCGGTTCACCTGGTGGGTTCCGGCCGGATAGCCCGTCATAAGGATTCCGGTTCCCCCGATCCGGCCGATTTCATTAAATGCCAGACGAAGCCGCTGGGCATACAGGCGGACCTGAATCCCGTCGCCGGCAGCATTCATGATCTTGCATCGCTCGATCGCGCAGTCCTCCGCGCTCCGGATCAATATCGCAACATCCTTCATGTGCGTGAGGTTGAGATCACGAAAATCGAGAAACCTCACAAAGCGGTTTTGCCCCTCATTCCCACGCAGTTCGATGGCTCCGGACAGTGCCGGAACGACGATCTCCGCTTCGCTGGGATCGGCGTCGTCCGGCGGCCAGAGGTAAAGGCGGCCATTTTGCGAATCAAGACACCACTTTCCGGATTGACTGATTCCGTCGAGCGTGTTTTCGATTCGGAACGGAATCTTGTCCGGCAGGCGAAGATCCGAAGGAGAAACCCGCTGCCCGAAAGTGATTGTGCCTGTCTGATCGTCCGTCTGCACGACCGGCAGGATTCGGTTCTGCCAATACGAATAGAGGGTCGGGAGCACGTTCAGTTCCACGTCGGGCAGGTATGGCCAGCGCCGGATCATCCCCTTCGGGATTATGATCTGGCGCTCATTGGCGCCGGGGTTGGCCAGCGGCCACTCCTCCCATAGATCCCCATCCGGGACAGACGCGCGCGGGAGAAGGCGGCCGTTCCAGTAGAGTCTCCGGAAACGCCAGCCATCGCTCACTTCAGCCATCCAAAGCTTCCCCGCGGCGGCGGGCGGAAGGTCCGGAAGCGTTCCGGTCAACAACTTCCAACCGCTGATCCGCGTGCCGCCGTCGAGCACGGCCGTCTCGCCCGGGAATGCCGCGTAGCTGATGTGACCTTCCGGCGTGCCGCCGTCGCCGGGCTCAAAAACCACGGGGGCCTTCATGACATACGTGCCCCCGCGCACGAAGACGGTGACCCCGCCGTCCGGCATCCGCCCGGATTGCTTCACGGCTCGAATTGCATCGCGGGCGCGCCCGAGCGTGGCAAACGGCTTGGCCAGCGATCCGGGGTTCGCATCGCTCCCGTCCGGTGCGACGTAGAACTCCGCTGCCGCCTCGGCGGCGGAGGCCGCGCTTTGCAAGCAACCGGCAAGCATTATACTCACCGCCGGCGGGCCGGCAACGGTCAGCGCGCTGTCTTTCAAGAAAGTGCGGCGGTCCACTGTATCACCTCTCCCGTGGCGGATAAACCGCCGTTACTTCGGCGGATTCTTGTCGTAAGAACTGCTCCTGGCTGCGCTGGTGCATGCTAGGAGAACGAGGCAGGCGCGTTTCATTGCCTTGGGAAGTTGTCGCGGTAGAAGTCGAAGGCCCCCGAGCCAAGCTGATCGTACAACTTCACCCGGTCATGTCCAACTCCGTGGACCTCGATGTAATCGTGCGGGACCGCGAGTCGCTTCAGCAGCGCGGAGTAGTTGCGGTTTCGCTCCAGCAACTTGTCCTGATCGCCCACCACCATGCGGACAGCCATGCGGCCTCGAATCGCCGCGGCGTTCTTCTCCACCAGCACCCACGGGCTGTTGGCGTGGTAGTAGTCGCGGTTCGCGCCGAAGTTTTTCCGGTACAGATCCGGAAGTATGGACGCCGCATCCTCGTCGTTTAGCAGCGCGGCGGCGACCATGGTGACCAGGCCGAACAGATCGGGATTTTTGAAACCAAGGCGCGCCGCGCCGAATCCGCCCATCGAGAAGCCCTCGATGGCCCTCATCTCGCGCCGGGCGCTGGTGCGCCAGGTCCGGTCGATATGCGGAATCAGGTCTTTGACAATCACGCTCTCGACGGGGTACTTCCCGTCATAAGAGTCCACGTAGCGGCTGTCCCGCATGCCGTTCACCGATACCGCAATCATGGCCGGCGAGAGGCCTTCCCGTATGGCCGCGTCCAGATGCCGGACGAAGCCCGCCGCGCTACGCTGGCTTCCGTTCAGCCCGTGAAGCCAGTAGACCACCGGATACCGCTTTTGCGGCGCTTCCTCGTACCCCGGCGGGAGATAGAGCAGATAGCTCGCCTCACCGCCGATGCTCTTGCTGAAAAACGTCTGGTAGCGCATGTGCCGGGGTTCAGACCGGTCGGAATCAGCCCAGGAGGCGTCGGGCGCGGCGGAAGGCGCGCCGGGCTGGGCGAAGGCGCTGGAAACGAGCAATGGCAAAACGGCGAACTTGCGCATGGGATCTCCCGTCCTCTAACGCTATCCGGTCACGACGCGGGCCTCCCGTCCGGCTAACGAGTCTTGGGCATCCGTTTCTCGCGTCTTCTTCCTGAAATATGCGTCGTAGTACTTGCGATTAACGGCTAAGTGGTGGGCCATGGCGGCGAAGGCGGCCTCCGGATCGCGCGTCTCGATGGCCTCGAGGATGCGCACGTGCAGCATCAGATCATCGCGCTCCACTCGTTCGTACGTGATCGTCAAACGAGCTTCCAGCAGCAGGTCGGCTACCGCCGTCATGACAGACTTAAGGATCGGATTGTCCGCTGCAGTGACGATCAGCCCGTGAAAGGCGACTTCATGCCGCGTGTATTCCTCCACCTTTCCGAGGTTTGATTCCATTCCGTGGATTTCCCGGCGCATCATCTCGATGTGCTCGCGGCGGGCGTTCGAGGCCGCGATCCGCGCCAGGGTGGGCTCGATCGCCAGGCGGGTGTTGTAAGCATCCATATAATCCACGTCCTCGAGCAGAATGCTCAGGTGGATTGCCTTGACGACCAACCCGGAAAGAGAACGCTGCACGTAGGTTCCATCACCCGCGCGGGAGCGGATGATCCCGAACAGGTTCAATGCCTTGAGCACCTCCCGCAGAGTATGACGGCTGACGCCGAATTCAGCGGCGAGTTCCCGTTCGGGTGGGAGTTTGGAACCCGGGCGGAGTCGCTTGGTGCGGAAGCAGTCTTCAAACTGCTTCATGACGTTCTCAAACAGCGGTCCATCGTCGCAGGGAGGGCCGTTTTTCTTGGCTGGCATTTACGGTAATGTTAGACCACTCAGGAATCGGCTGTCAATTGGGAACGATCGACGCAGGGGAAGAATTGGTCAATTTTTCCCTCTTGACAAAATTTTGAATTCGGTGTTAGATCTTTTGAAAGCCAATTTGTTGGACCAATCAAGTGAGGTTAGTTGAAGGAGGAACCACATGGCACAGCGGCTCTTCGTACTGCAGATTCTCATCCTGTGCTGCGCTGTCACCGGCGTGGCGCAAAACATCACCGGCACAATCGTCGGAACTGTTCAAGACCAGACTGGCGCTCCGGTAGTGAACGCGGGGGTCACCGCGCTCAACACGGACACCGGCATCCCATACAAAACCGCGAGCAACGACACGGGAGCATACGTTCTGCCGCTTCTGCCGCCCGGCGGCTACCAGGTCGCTATCGAGGTTTCCGGCTTCAAGAAGTTCGTTCGCGGCGGTCTGTCGCTGGGCGCGAACCAGAGGCTGCGCGTGGATGCCCCCCTGGAATTGGGATCCGTCAGCGAGCAGGTCACGGTAACCGGCGCCGCGCCCCTAGTCAAGACCGACCAGGCCGCACTGGGGGATAGCTTCACGTCGCAAGACTTCATCAATCTGCCGATCAGCGGCAATGTATCGAACCTCATGCAACTGGTTCCGGGTATCGGCGCCAACATACAAGGTCTGCTAAATGGCAACGTCAACGGCAGCCGCGATGTCACCACCGACTACAAGGTTGACGGCGCCACTACCACTAACTCCAACAACGGATTGGCCACCGTCACTGTCCCCTTGGAATCCGTGGAGGAGTTCGTGGTCCAGTCGGGCGCCTACAGCGCCGAATTCGGGCGCGGTGTCACGCAGATCAACGTCATCACGCGGGCCGGAACCAACCGATTCCATGGCGTGGCGTTTTCCGGATACGGGAACAGCGTGCTGCAAGCCAACAGCTACTTTAACAATGCGTTCGGCGTACCCAGGCCGGTGAGCAGCTCGAAATCTTTCGGCGCGACGGTGAGCGGACCGGTTTGGCTGCCAAAGCTCTACGACGGCCGCAACCGCACGTTCTTCACCTTCACCTATGCAGGCAACTGGGGGAGTGCGCCGCAGCAGGTTGTATCCACGGTGCCGACGCTAGCCATGCGCGCGGGCGATTTCACCGGCCAGCCGGCCATCTACGACCCGGCCACAACGTATGAGACTCCAGGCGTGGGCGGCGGATACGCGCGCGATCCGTTTCCCGGCCACCGGATCCCCGCGTCGCGCATGGATCCGGTGGCGTTAAAGATGCTTGCCAACGGCTACCCGGAACCGAATCTTTCCGGCCCGAGCAACTACCAGGCCACTGGCACTCCCGGCTCCAAAGGCGCCACCTACCAGATCCGCATCGATCACAATTTCAACGCCAGGAGCCGTATCACCGGGCGCTATATGTACCAGTGGTCGGAATCGGAGACTCTCCCGCCATTCCCCGGACTCGTCGGCGGCGCGGCCAACGCCGCTGTAAACGCGCGCTTCGTCTCGAAACCCGCAACCGTTGAGCACACCTACCTGCTCCGCCCGAATCTGATCAATAGCCTGCGCTTCGGGTTCTATCGCATGCACAACAAACGATGGGGCGACGACTCCAACCAGGACTGGCCCGCGAAATTGGGCTTGAAAAACCTGCCTCCGACCATGTTCCCCAGTGTCAACATCTCCGGACTCAACCGCTTCGGCGGGGCGAACCTTTCCGACATCGTGCCGAGCAACAATCAACAATGGGCCGACAGCCTTGTCTGGGTGAGGGGACGTCATTCGGTGAAATTCGGCGGGGAGTACCGTCTGCTGGACTTTTGGAATTGGGCGCCCGGCCTTGCCGCGTCGGGGAACTTCAGTTTCGATACGTCGCCGACCTGGAATGCGCAGACCAGCCGCGAAGGCGTGGGATTTGCCAGTTTCCTGCTGGGACTTCCCACCAACTCCACCGTGACTCTGCTTTCAAGGGACCCGCTCAGGTATCGAATGCGGTCTTTCGCGGCCTATGTCCAGGACGACTATCGCGTCAGCAACAAGTTGACGCTGAATCTGGGAATGCGCTGGGAGATGTCCACGCCACGCGTCGAGAGGAAAGACCGTCAATCCACATTCGATCTCGGGACGAGGCAACTCCTCATTGCCGGGCAAAACGGTAATCCCAGGGGCTTGATTGATTACGCCTGGAAGGACTTTCAGCCGCGGATCGGTTTCGCCTACACCCCCTTTGGCTCCAGGCGCACCGTCGTGCGCGGCGGATACGGGCTTTTCTTCACCCCCGTGAACGGCAGCGGCACGGCAGACTTGGCACCCGTGGGGCCCTGGCGGCGGGACTTTAGTTACATCACGCAGGACAATATGACATACCCATATTCGCTACAGGTGGGAGGGCCGGCTATCAACCCCGATCAGCCATATGTGCTGGGGCCGATGGTGACTGCGACCTGGATTCCCAGGAACTACCCCGACGCGTACATGCAGCAGTGGAGCTTCAACATTCAGCGCGAGATAGCCCCCGGCACCCTGGTGGAGGCGGGCTACGTCGGCAGCAAAGGAACACACCTGTCGTTCAGTTACCAACTCAACCAGGTGCCGGCGGACCAGTTGGGGCCAGGCAATGCGCAGCTTCGACGGCCGTATCCGGACCGGGGCCCCATCTTCGCGCAGTTCAGCCCGGTGGGAAATTCTACCTATCATGCCGGGCAACTGCGTTTTCGCCGCCGGCTTCAGCGCGGTCTTTCGGCGATGGGATCTTACACTTACAGCAAGTCGATTGACAATGCTTCCGGATTTAGTTCCGGTTCGCTCGGTTACTCTTCGGTGCAGGACAACTTTAACCTGCACGCGGAGAAGTCGGTGTCGGGTTTCAATATGATGCACAACCTCGGATACAGTCTCGAATGGCAAATGCCGGTGGGGAAGGGCCGGCGCTTTTTGAACCGCTCCGGAATCGCCAACGGGGTCCTGGGCGGCTGGAGCGCGAGCCTGTTGTCGACCGTTTTCAGCGGCAGGCCGTTAGTCATGACCACAGTGACCAACACCACCGGCTCGCTGAGCGGCGGGTCGCGCCCCAACCGGCTGCGCGATGGCAAACTATCCGGAGAGAATCGTGGCCTCACGCGCTGGTTCGACACGACAGCGTTCGCACAGCCGGCCCCGTACACTTTCGGCAACGATTCGCGCACCGAACCGGGCCTGTGCGGCCCCGGAGCCGTGAACGTCAACATGATGCTTTTCAAGG
>JADLBG010000745.1 GCA_020847895.1 Bryobacterales bacterium | reverse complement strand
GAATATCAGGGCGGCTGGGAGGTGTCGGACGGTAAACTACAGTTGAAATCGACCAGCAAGAAGAAGATCGTCTTCAATATTTTTCACAACCCGCACATGCCTTCGATCGACGACTATTATGAGCCGTGGACATACAACTACGAGCACTTGTTCAACGCTCCGGCGAGCGACGATCAGCCGGTGGCGCGGCCGATTTCGCAGATCACCGGAGAACTGGTGCAAATCGAATCGGGCCCGAACTGGGATGACGATCTGGGCGGCTCGCCGGTGTATGCGGCGAACGATCCGAACCTCGATGGTCTGAGCGAAGAGCAGCGGGAGCAACTCTCCTCGGTCGAGCGGCTGGTCTATTTTTATCTGCCGCGGATCTGCAACCACTGCCTGAACCCGTCGTGCGTCGCGTCGTGTCCCTCCGGGGCTCTGTACAAGCGAGGCCAGGACGGAATCGTGCTGGTCGATCAGAATCGCTGTCGCGCCTGGCGCTCCTGCGTCGCGGCCTGCCCCTACAAGAAGGTCTATTACAACTGGTTTGCCGGCAAAGCGGAGAAGTGCATCCTGTGTTACCCGCGGCTTGAAACCGGCCAGGCGCCGGCGTGTTTCCATTCCTGTGTCGGCCGCATTCGCTACCTCGGCGTACTGCTCTATGATGCCAGCCGCATTGAGGAGGTGGCGCTCAAGAAAGACGCCGAACTGGTGGAAGCGCACCGGTCGCTGATCCTGGATCCTAATGACCCTGAGGTAATCTCCGCGGCGCGGGCGGCGGGGATGGACGAAGCTGTTCTCGAATCGGCGCGCAAGTCGCCCGTCTTCAAGTTTGTGAAGGAATGGAAGATGGCGCTGCCGCCGCACATCGAGTATCGCACCATGCCGATGTTGTTCTATGTGCCGCCGCTATCGCCGGTGATTTCATCTCGCGTGAACGGGTTGGTTGACTTCGATTCCACGGAGTTTTTCCACGACATCGACGAATCGCGCGTGCCCGTGCGATTTCTTGCCAATCTGTTTGGCGCGGGCGAAGAGCGCGAGGTGCGCTACGCGCTGCGCAAGCAAAAGGCGGTGCGCTGGTGGCGGCGGGCGCAGACTGCCGGAGATGTCGACCAGGAAACCGCTCTGCGGATGCTGGCTGAGGCCGATTGTACGCCTGAGCAGGCGGAGGCGATCTACCAGCTCACTGCGTTATGCACCTTTGAGGACCGCTTTGTGATTCCGCCCATGCATCGGGAGCAGGTGATCGAGAAGGGGCAAAGTCCGCAGCAGGCCCGGTCGTCGGCAGGCTTTGGATTCACAACCGGCACCGGGAGGTCGATATGACCTGTCTTCTCGAAACGATGGGGGAACTGCTGCGCTATCCGGACGAGCATTATGCCTTCTTGCTCGACGAGGCCGTGAGGCTTTCACAAGACGAATGCCGCGCCGCGCTCGAGCGGTTGCGGGAGCAGACGTCCGTCCTTTGCTTGAGCGAATTGCAGGGTCTCTATACGAGGACATTCGATTTGAACCCTCTGTGCTCGCTCGAAGTCGGGTGGCATCTCTACGGCGAGGACTACGCCCGCGGCAGCTTCCTTGCCTATATGCGCTCCGTGCTTGCCGCCCACGGCGTAACCGAACGCGGTGAACTCGCGGATCATCTGGCCCACGTGCTGCCGGCCATCGCGCACATGCCCGCCGCCGGCGCCGATGAATTGCGCCAAGGCGCGGCGCTACCCGCCGTCCGGAAAATGCTGAAGGTGTTTGAGCGCCAGGCCAATCCCTACGGAGATCTGTTGCGCGCGTTGGCAATACTGCTCGAAATGCCGGTAAGCAAGCCGGAAGAGGAGCCAAGCCATGTTTGACACCTTGCTGTTTGGCGTGCTGCCTTACGTCGCCATGTTCACCTTCTTCCTGGTGACGATCCAGCGTTATCGCCAGCGGAGCTTTTCCTATTCCAGTCTTTCCTCGCAGTTTCTCGAGAACCGGAGGCACTTCTGGAGCCTGGTGCCCTTCCACTATGGCATTCTCGTCGTCCTTGCCGGCCACATCCTCGCCTTTCTGTTTCCCCGCGAGTTGCTGGCGTTCAATAGCCGGCCGCTGCGGCTCTACATCCTGGAGACAGCCGCCTTGACGGGAGGCCTGATGACGTTGGTGGGCCTCACGGCGGCGGTCGTCCGCCGCTGGACCACGGCAAAGATCCGCACCGTAACAACTGTCTCGGACTGGCTGGTCTATGCGCTTCTGATGCTTCAGGTGACAAACGGCGTTTATATCGCCGTTGCCCACCCGTGGGGATCGAGCTGGTTTGCCGCCTCCGTCTCTCCGTATCTGTGGTCGCTGGCCCGGCTGACCCCGGACATCACCACGATCGCGCCACTGCCCTGGGGAGTGAAGCTGCACATCGTCAACGCCTATCTGCTGATCGGGTTTTTTCCTTTCACCCGTCTGGTTCACGTCCTTGTGATTCCGAATGTATATCTGTGGCGGAAGCCGCAGGTGGTGCGATGGCCTGGCCGCAACCGTCCGTATCCAGCGGTTTAGGTCAGCGTCTGGGACGCGATTGCGGACACGCCCGGGCGGGCGGCCAACCTGCGGACGCGCACCGAGGTAATGCGGCAGGTCGCGGCGTTCGTGAAGAAGCAGGGGGGCTGGTCAATTCGCTGCGCGGGCAGATGTGGGGTCTTCGTGACGGCGGTGTTGGGGCCGATCTGAGGGCTGGAGTATAGGCCTGTGACGCTCTGATACTCCAGCCTGCTCAACGTCAGTCTCCGCTGACCCGGGGTTGCAGTGGCGCCGGGCTCGCCGCGAGTTGTCCGACGCTGACGTGAATCGTGGGCATCGCGCCCTGATCGAGCGAATTCTTCACCGCCTCGTCCGAGTGCAGCTTCTCCAGTTTCTCCTTCAACAACTGGCGGCGGAGCCGCTGCTCGAATTCGGCCAGTTTCTGCTCGATCTCCGACTTCTTCTTATGGTTCACCACCATGTCTTCGCGATAGCGCTTGAGGAAGTAGCTGATGGTCTCCGTGCGGATCTTAATGGAGCCCGTCGGCTTGTTCTCGTCGATATCCTTGAAGCAGAAATACGGCGTTCCTGAATGCTCCACCACCTCCTCCACCACGGAGTAGATGGGGGCATCGTGGCCGCACTTGAAGCTGGAAAGCTCCAGCGCCACCAGGTTGGGATGCCGCGCGACATACTTCGCCGCCCACACCTTGCGCGACGTGTTTTCAGAATACGAGTTCTTCCACACGTCCGTAATCGCCATCGGGTCCGGGATCTCGCGGTTCTTCACTTCATCGCCGAACAACCGCCAGACGATGTCGTCATCCACCGGCAGCGCGTCCATGGTGAAGACGGGATAGCCCAGCTTCTGGAACTCTTCGAGGATTTCATGGTTCACGCCCGGATCATTGTGATAGGGCCGGCCGAGCAGCACCATCCCCAACCGGTCCTCGCGCTCGAGTTGCTCCAGAACCTCGCGCCCGGCGCCGCGCAGAACCACGTTATTGAAGTAATCAAGCGCCTTGTACCCCTCGAGGATCGCGCGCGCATTTTCTTCCGGCGTCAAACCGAGAACGTCCTTGAACTCCTCGTACATCTGCCGCTCGAACATGTCGGGCTTGGAGAGATTGACGAAGGTATCGAGATACTTGATTCCCTTCTCCGCGAACAGATCTCCTTCCTTGGTGAACGCAGCCTTCACCGCTTCCGGCGTGGCCGCCACCGTGGGGCATGACCGGGTCGCCTGCACGTGGCTCAAATCCGATGTGAGGCAGTCGATCATCGGGAAGAAGATATAGTCCAGCGGCTTCTTGGCGTGATGCGTGTAGAGCAGGTTGTGGACGTGCGGAATGCCCAGTTTCGACGGGAAGCAGGGATCAATCGACCCGCGCTTGGCGCCTTCTTTGTAAAGCTGTTCGGAAGTGTAGTCCGACCAGATCAAATGCTCGCCCTTCACGCCCAGCGAAACGAAGTAGCCCGTGAACACCGGGGCCTGCGAGTACATGTTCAGCACGCGCGGCATCCCGATCCGGATTTCACCGCGGCGCTTCATCAGCTCGGCCCGCTTCTTCTGCGCCTGCGTGAACTGGAACTTCGGCAGCGGGTCCGCCACCAGTGGAACTTCCGGGGCTTTGAACACCTGGCGCGCGGCGATCTCGACGAAATTCGGGTTCGCCTTCTTCACCGTGTCCAGTTTCCCCTTGATGTTCCGCATCTCGTTGATATCTTCCACCGTGCCCTTTTCGCAGGTGGAAATAATCAGACGCTGCGACCCCTCTTCGAGCGGAACCTTCGTCTTCTTGGGAACGTACGAGTTCTCCGTGAGTACGGTCGTCTTCACGTCAATGAAGGTTCGCAGACACTTGTTCTTGCAGAAGTAGCAGCGAGTTGCCTCATTGCGCGTGGTCTTGTACTCGATCTTCTGGACGGCATCAAGGCCAATAAAGGTGGATTGGCGCCCGTTGTCCCACAAGCGGCCCGCTTCGAGCGCCGCCCCAATCGCGCCGGCCTCCCCGCAATGCTCGTGGACAATGACACGCGCCGCAACTTCCTTTCCCTTGAACCGCGACTCGATGAAATCCACCTGCGACTTCACCGCCGCCAGGTTGTACTGCGTTCCGCCTTGCAGCAGGAATGTCGTCCCAATCGCGGAAAGATTCGGGATCTGCGAAACGTACAGCCAGATGTTCTTCGGCAGCACGTTGCACAACCCGGCCATGATCTCTTCCGGCTTCCAGCCCTGGCGCTGAAAGTCCACGATGTCGGACTGCATGAACACCGCGCATCCGTAGCCGAACGAGGGGAATCCGGTGGCGCCGAAGGCAACCTCGGCGAACTTCTCCACCGGGTGCCCAAAGCCCTGCGCCGTCGATTGCAGGAAATACCCATTGCCCGCGGAACACTGCGTGTTCAGCTTGAAATCCTTCACGCGGCCGTTCTTCAAAATGATGATCTTGATGTCCTGCCCGCCCACGTCGCAGATGACGTCCACATTCTGGTAGAAATGGAGCCCGGCCTGCGTATGCGCCACCGTTTCCACCACCGCCGCGTCCGCGCTGATCACGTCGCGCAGGATGTCCTTCGCGTACCCAGTTGTCCCCACTCCGAGGACCTTCAGGCTCGCTCCCTGATCCGTCACCTGCTGCTCGAGCTTGGCGAAAATCTCTTTCGTATCCTCAATCGGGTTGCCCTTTGAAAGTTGATACGCCTTCGCCAGAATCGGCCGGTCCTTGCCCACCCCGAGCAGAACCGCCTTCGTGGAAGTGGATCCTCCATCAATGCCGATGAACCCTTCAACCACTTCCCCGGATTGGAACGCCGCCGGCACAAATTTCTTGTGCTTGTATTTTGTCTGGAACGCGGCCAGATCTTCTGCATTCTTCGCCAGGCCGCCGCCACCGCCGCGCTTCTTCTTCTCTTCCTCGCGTCCCACTTCCACGTACCACTTGAGCTTTTCGTAGCCCTTGTAGCGTCCCACGTGCTCGTCTTCGGTCTTGCCGAACTCGACAGCCCCGATCGCCGCGAAATACTGCGCGTTGTCCGGCGTCCGGATCAGGTCTTCCGGCGGCACGCCCTCCGGGAGGGGATAGTTGCGCTCCTCCCAGATCTTCGGGATGTTGTGTTTCCAGCAATCCCGCATCCCGGTGATGTAGGTGTTCGGGCCGCCGAGCAACAACACCACCGGGCGCAGCGTGTTCCCACGGGTAAGCACCGAAAGATTCTGCATCACGATGGCCTCAAACAGCGATGCCATCAGTTCGTCCGCCGGAACCCCGCTCTTTTGCAGTCCGTTGATATCTGTCTCGGCAAACACGCCGCACTTGCCGGCCACCGGGTGCAGCTTCAACCCCTTGTAGCCCATCTTGCACAGCTCTTCGGACGGAATCCGCAGCTTGGCGTTGATCTTGTCAATCACCGCGCCGGTGCCTCCGGCGCACTTGTCGTTCATGGACGGGATCTTCTTCTTACGGCCCGTTTCCGGGTCTTCCTTGAAGATGATGATCTTCGCGTCCTGCCCGCCCAGTTCGATCACGCTGCCGGCTTCGGGGTATAGCTTCTCCACAGCCAGCGAAACCGCATTCACTTCCTGCACGAACTTTGCCCCAAGGTACTTGCCAAGACCGTTACCGCCGCTCCCGGTGATGAACATGCGGCAGTTCTCCACCCGGAAGTCTTCGATCTCGTTCCCGAAACGCTCGAGAAACTCCAGTACCTTTTCCGGCTGCTTGGTGTCGTGGCGTTGATAGTCCCGCCACAAAATCTCATCGGTTGCCGCGTCCATCACCACGGCTTTCACCGTCGTGGACCCCACGTCCATGCCGGCCATGAACTTTCTTTCCATTGCTGCTCCTTCAGGCAGTACGAGAAAAAGTGTTACCTTACGCGGTTACCGCCGCCATCACCTTGGACTGCCAGCCTTCCTTCTTCATCCTCTGCGCAATGTGCAGGACAAAGTTGGCGGCCGCGCCGACAGTTCCCTTGCTGTGCGGCACATGGTACATCGGCCGTTTCACTTCGGGGTGTTCGTCGGCGAACTCGCGGCAGACCTCCAACGTGAGGCCGGTCTTCGCAAGCGCTTCCTGGAATTCCAGTTTCGCCTTGTTCTTCGCTTCGCCGAGGGCCATCTGCACGCGGCTGTGGGCGTTGATTTCGCCTTCGCCGGACGTCTCGATGGGAATGTAGATCATTTCCTTGTACAACCCTGTCACCGCCGCCTGCGCCCCGTCCGATTGCGTCGAGGGCATGCAGCCGAACGGCTTCAGGCTCAGCACCATGTGCGCCAGGTCTTTGTTCGAATAGTAGATGTTCTTCGCCACCTCGAGATGGCCTTCCCCGCCGCCCGCGCGGGAATTGTAGAACGGATGCCCCATGCGCTGCAGTTCATACTGATCGGCAAGGTGGTGCGCAATGCCGCCGAGCGCGTCGATCACGCGGTGGTACTCGCGCTTGAAGATGGCCTCCGCCAGTTTCAGCTTCGCCACCTTGTTCCGGAAGCCGAATTCGATCTTCGCACGCTTGTCCAACCGCCACAGCGGCGGCAGCGTCACCCCTTCCTCCAGTCCTTTGGTATCGTGGTAGCGCTGGATGACCTGGTGGATCATGTACATGATCCACGTGCCGATCGGTTCCACCAGCACCTGCGCGCCTTCCCGCTCGAGGAACCGGAACATGTTGAAGTTGCCGTCCCCTTCCGTCGTCTGCGCCCAGAACTCACCGGTGATCTTCACGATCGGTTTCACACGCAGCCGGTCCACTTCCACCTCGCTAAACATGTCCCGGCATTGGTGCAGCGAAGCCGTGATGTCATCTCCCTTGAGTTGGTTCAGAAACTTACCCATGTACTCCGCGGTATCCTTGAAGCCGCCCAAGAACCCCGCCAGGTGATCCCCCACCTTCCACGGTTGCACCTTGCGGAAGACTTCCTGCATGTAGTCGGTTACCTGGTCCAGAACCTCATCCGTCTGCCCGGTTTTCACTTCGTAGGGGCGGATGTGATAGGCAACCTCGTTGATGATATCACCGCTGTTTAACGCGTTGAGGATGCCCAGGAAGAAATCCAGATTCATCTCGAGGCCGGCCTCCGCGTCGGATTGCGACAAGCCGCCCGATTGCTGGAACAGCAACACGCGGAACCCGTCAAACCCGGCATTCCGCAGCGCCAGCCGGTATTCCGCCTCGTACATCCCAAACCGGCACGGGCCGCAGGCTCCCGCCGTGAAAAACACGTAACGGTCCACGATCTCCTGCTTCGTGAGCCCCTGCTCTTCCAGGCTTTGCAGATACTGCACGAGATTGCCTACGGTGAAGTACGTCGGATTGCATTGCCCGTTGTTGCCGTACTCCTTGCCCAACTGAAATGCCGCCACGTTCGGCGTCGGCAGCGCCTCCGCCAGGTAACCAAGGCCTTCCAACGCTCCATGAATCAGCTTTTCATGCTTCCAGGTAAGCCCGCCGAAAAGCAGCGTCGTGTGGCCTCGCTGATTCGCCTTAAAGTACCGCTCCGCAGGCCGTTTGAAGTGATGCACATCCCGTCTTTCGAGACCGGCTTCGTGCTCCAACCGGGCCCG
>JADLBG010000744.1 GCA_020847895.1 Bryobacterales bacterium | reverse complement strand
TGTCCATTTCGCCATCGCCGACGGCGCACCATTCGCCCTTGCCGTTGACGAAGCGGTAGTCGCGGAGATGGACGTGAATGATGCGGGCGGGGTCGAGTTTGCGGTAGCCCTCGGGGAAGGCGTGTTCCCCGGAGAGTCCGGCGTTGTTGGGGTCCCAGGTGAGGCCGAGGTTGTCGTTAGGGACGGCTTTCAGCAGTTCGGCGGCTTCGGCTCCGGTGGAGACGTAGCTGCTGCCTACGTTTTCAAGGGCGAGACGGAAGCCGCGGGCTTTGGCGCGTGAGGCTGCTTCGCGGAGGAGTTCATAGATGCGGCTGTAGTGTGTTTTTTCAGGTGTTTCTCCCTTCCCGTGGGTGAAGGCGAAGACACGGATCTTGTCTGTGCCGAAGATCTTAGCGCGCTCCATGGCGCCGTCGAGCAGGGCCCACTGGTTGTCGAGCAGGGCGCGGCCCTGGGGCGTGTCGGGAGGCAGGGGCGCCTTGAAGAAACCGGTGCCGAGGACGGAGACGCGAATCCGGCGGGCGTCGAAGATGGCTTTCGCTTCGCGGATTTTCTCGAGTGGTTGGGTGGTGTTGTACTTGCCCCAGAGGTTGCGGACTTCGGCGTAGTGCAGGTGAAACTCGCTGAGGAAGCCGGCGGCGGCGGCGGGGTCCTCGTCGATTTCGTCGGTGGTGACGCCGAGTTTGATCTTGTCGAGGGGCAGGGCGGAAAGACGGGAGGCCAGCGCGAGGGCGGCAGGCGCCTCGAAGAAACGGCGGCGGGAGATGGGAGTCACAAACAAGATTGTACATCCGGGCTGACGGGGGGTCAGGCGAACGCGATGCCTGCCTTGCCGCCGATTTTGCGGATGTACTCTCTGCCTTCGTCGTATTCGCCGCTGGTCTTGAGGTGTTCCAGCATCAGGGGGGCATCGACAGGGAGTTTGGCGAGTTCCCTGAGGTAGGTCGTGTAATCCATCTGGCCGCGGCCCGGGACCACTTCTACAAAATGGACATTCATCTCGGGAACCCAGGCGAGGTCCTTGGCATGGCAGGAGGCGATCCACCGGCCGAGTTTTTGGAAACACTCGCGGATGAAGTCCGCGTTCTGGTAGAAGCGGGTGGGGCTGTTGACCCCGTTGCAGACGTCCATGTGCACGCCGAAGCCCTTGCGGTCCACGGCTTGGATAAGGCGGAGGTAGGCGTCGGGTCCGTCCGGAATACTCCAGCCCATCATCTCGATGGTGAAGACGGTCTTGGTCGGGCGGATGGCGTCAATGACTTTGCGGCAATTCTCGACCGTGGCATCGAAGAATTCGCGCGATACATTCTTGGGATGGGGGCCGTACCACACAGTGGGGTGGAAGGATCCGGCGATGTCGACGCAGCAACGGGCGCCAACCTCGTCTGCGAGAGCGAGGCGTTCGGTCACGTAGGCCAGGTTTTCCTTCCGCTTGACGGAGTCGGGATCGAGCATGTTGCGCCAGGCGCCGACTTCGGCAATGACGACATTCTCTTTGGCAAAGGCTTCGCGGATGGAGCGCAGATGGGCGGAGTCGCCGGGGGTGGCGGCAGGGCAATAGGCGGCGCTGTAGCCCAACCGGCGATGCTCGCGGGCGAGCAGGGCGGGGTCCTCGGACTTGAGGAAAATGGGGCCGCCGAGACGGATTTTTCGAGAATCGGCGAGCGACAAAGCGGGGAAGGCGAGGAGGGTGCGGCGGGTGATCGCAGGCATGACGACTTCAGCTTACGCGAATTCATGGGGTGTCGGGGGTGATTCCATGGTGAGGGCGCAACTTTTGCAGATACACAGGGTTTCATGGGGTAATCCGAACGAGGTTGTCGGAGAAGCACAGTCCGCGGTGCGCCGGTCCCCCGTGCGCATGTCCGGCAGATTCCCCTCCCGCCAGTATGCCGGGACCCTTTAACGGGTTGCTATAATAACCGGATATATGCCTTCCTTCAACGGGGCCAGTGAGGCGAGCGTCGGTAAGAAAATCCTACTACTTACACCGCGTGGATTTTGTGCGGGTGTGGTTCGGGCTATCGACGCGGTGAAGATCGCTCTGGACGTATACGGCGCGCCGATTTACGTACGGAAAGAGATTGTCCACAACCGGCATGTGGTTGATCAACTGCGGAGCGCTGGGGCCATCTTCGTGGAAGAACTGTCTGAGGTGCCCGAGGGGCGCAGGGTGATCTTCAGCGCCCACGGGATTTCTCCGGCGGTCCGTGAAGAGGCCGTGGAACGGAACCTCAAGGTGATCGACGCGACTTGCCCTCTGGTGACGAAAGTACACTTCGAGGCGCAGCGTTTCGCCAGGAAGGGGTACACCATTGTCCTCATCGGCCATAAGGATCACGACGAAGTGATTGGAACTTTGGGGGAGGCTCCCGAATCCACCATACTTGTGGAAACCGAAGAGGACGTGGACAGGCTCGAAGTGAATGATCCGGCGCGCATCTGCTACCTGACGCAGACGACGCTCAGCCTGGACGAAACGCGGGGGATTATTAATCGATTGAAAGCCAGGTATCCGCAAATTGAAGGGCCTCCGGCGCAGGATATCTGCTACGCCACGGAAAACCGGCAGATGGCGGTAAAGGCCGTGGCGCCGAGTTGCGATACCCTCCTCGTCGTAGGTTCCCAGAACAGCTCCAATTCGCGGCGCCTGGTCGAGGTGTGCCGCAATTCCGGGATCCCGGCATACCTTGTGGATGATTATGACGAAGTGGAACCGGCGTGGCTGAGGGATGTGGACGTGATCGCGGTTACCGCTGGTGCATCGGCGCCCGAGAACCTGGTCCGCGATCTCATTGAATTGCTGAAACGTCATCACGGATTCGCCACAGTGGAAGAGGTGGAAATCAAGGAAGAAGACGTGCGCTTCTCGCTTCCCGGTGAACTGGTTTCCCACGCCCGGCGTCTGACCACCATTTCGCTATGAGCCCAAGCCTTCAAATTGCCGACGAGCTGCTGGTACAAAGCGCGCAATCTGCGAAACTGGCGGTCGATGCATTGCTCCGGATGCGCCGCGAGGATGGATACTGGTGGGCCGATCTCACGGCGGATTCAACGCTCGAGTCTGATTACATCCTGCTCCAACTGTGGATGTTCCCTCCCCAGGGGAAGGAGTGGAATCCTCCCACACGCCCCTTGATTGAAAAGGCGGTGCAGAGCATTCTGCGGCGCCAGTTGCCGGATGGGGGCTTCCACATCTACCCGCGCGGACCGTCAGAGATCAGCGCCAGTGTGAAGGCGTATTTTTCCCTTAAGGTGGCGGGGGTGCCCGTTGAGGATCCGCGGATGCAGCGGCTGCGGGAACGCATCCTGGCGCTCGGCGGATTGCAGCGGGTCAACAGCTATGTGAAGATCAACCTGTCGCTGTTCGGGTTATATCCGCGTGAGCATGTTCCATCGATTCCGCCCGAAATCATGCTGCTCGGCAACCTCATCTACGAAATGAGCTCCTGGACGCGGGCCATCGTGATTCCGCTGTCCGTCGTCCATGCGGCGAATCCCATGAGTCCGGTGCCCGAGGGCTTTCACCTCGATGAGATCCACGCGCCGGGAGTGAGTTTTGCCTTTGCGCGTTCGCCGCGCCTCGTGAGCGGGAAGAACGTATTTCTGGCGATAGATAAGCTGCTGAAGCTGTGGGAAAAGTACGGATCGAAGAAGCTGCGGCGCAAGGCCGTGCAAAAGGCCATCGCCTGGTCTCTGGAGCGGACCCATCATTCGCACGGGATCGCGGCCATTTACCCGCCGATGATGTACCTCATCATGGCCCTCGACGTTTTGGGTGTTCCGCGAAACCACCCCGACCACGTGGAGGCGCAACGGCAGTTCGACAACCTCATGGTGGACGACGGGCGCGGATTCTTCTTCCAGCCGTGTTTTTCCCCCGTGTGGGATACAGCGATCGCGGCGTTCGCCGTCGGCGAGACGCAGATGGCGCCCGTGGACAGCCTGAAGACTACGGCGGACTGGCTCCTCGACAAGGAAGTGCGCCTCCCCGGCGACTGGTGCGTGAAGCGGCCGAACGTCGAGCCGTCAGGGTGGTATTTCGAATTCGCCAACGAGTTCTACCCGGACATCGATGACACCGCGATGGTGCTGCTGGCGCTGAAACACGCCCGCGCGGCCAGCATTCCCCGGCAGCAGACCGTGATTGACCGTGCCGTGAAGTGGCTGCTGGCGATGCAATCGAAGGACGGAGGATGGGCCGCGTTCGACGCCGACAACAACTGGCAGGTGCTCGCCGATGTTCCCTTCGCGGACCACAACGCCATGCTCGATCCCACCTGTCCTGACATTACCGGGCGGGTGCTCGAGGCATTGATGGAACACGGGGTTCCGCGGTCGGATGCGGCCATCCGCCGCGGTGTGGAGTACCTGCGCCGCACTCAGGAGGCCGACGGAAGCTGGTATGGCCGGTGGGGTGTCGATTACATTTACGGTACATTTCTGGCGTTGCGCGGGCTGCGGGCGGCGGGTGAGAGCGACCGGGAAGCGCACATCCTCCGCGCCGGAGAGTGGCTCCGGTCCATTCAGAACGCCGACGGCGGTTGGGGAGAAAGCTGCGCAAGCTATGACAACGACACGTTCTCTCCGGCGCCGAGCACACCCTCGCAGACCGCGTGGGCGGTGACGGGGTTGATCGCCAGCGGCGATGTGAACAGCCAAAGCGTGCGCAAGGGGATCGAATTTCTGATCGAGACGCAGAAGGCTGATGGCACGTGGGACGAGCTACTGGCCACCGGCACCGGCTTTCCGCGGGTCTTTTATCTGATGTATCACCTGTACCGGAACTCCTTCCCAACCTTGGCCCTTGCGGCATTCCTGAATGGGAAAGGCGCTTGAGAGAGGCTCAATACGAATGAAATTTCCTTTGTCGATGACCGCCGGGATGGCCCGATATATCGTGAAAAACAAGCTGCGGCCCCGGCCGGAATGGCAGGTGGACAAAGCGGTCGTGAACGATTCCGCGAACCCGTTCAAGATCATCTACACCGCCTCCACGGGGGAGGCAAGAGAGCCGCATCCGATGATCAACAAGCGGTTCCCCATCGTGCTCATGCTCGAGCCGCTCCATGCCTGTAATCTGACGTGCACCGGGTGCGGGCGCATCCGGGAGTACGAATCTTCCATCACCCAAAGACTGACACTTGATCAGTGCCTGAACGCCGTGGATGAATGCGGCGCCCCCATGGTCTCCATTTGCGGCGGCGAGCCGCTGCTCTATCCTGAGATCGGACCCCTCGCCGCGGGCATTCTCGAGCGGGGATTGAGCTGCTATCTGTGCACCAACGGCATGTTCCTCGTGAAGCGCCTCAAGGATTTCACCCCGGCGGAGAAGTTCTTTTTCAACGTCCACCTCGACGGCATGGAAAACAACCACGATCTCGCTGTCGAGCGCAGCGGCGTCTTCCGGGAAGCCATCGCGGGCATCAAGGCTGCCAAGGCCGCGGGTTTCAAAGTGGTCACCAACACCACGGTCTACAAGGAAACGGACATGAAGGAGATCGAGCAACTGTTCGAATTCCTGAAGACGTTGGGCGTGGATGGTCATACGATTTCGCCCGCCTACGGTTATTCCGCCGTGAATGACCGCGAAATCTTCATGACTCGCGACGATGTGCATGAGAAGTTCAAGGACTTCGACAGACTCGCCAGGAAATATCCGCTGCAGTCGACTCCGGTGTACATGGAGTTTCTTCAGGGCAAGCGCGACCTGCCGTGCACCGCGTGGGGAAATCCCACCTACAACGTGAAGGGCTGGAAGGGGCCCTGTTATCTGATCACCGACGCCCACTACAAGACGTTTGAAGAGTTCATGACCCGCACGCCGTGGAACAACTACGGCCCGGGAAGCGATCCGCGTTGCGAACACTGTATGATGCACTGCGGTTTCGAGCCGTCGGCGGCCTATGGAATCAACTCCAGGCCCGGAGATCCTTTCCGTATGCTGACATGGCTGCTGCGCTAGGGCAGGCAGCGTGAAGCGGGTTCTCGTTACGGGGGCAACAGGATTCCTTGGCTGGCATATTGCACATCAACTTCTCATGCGCGGCGAGACGGTGCGCGTTTTGGCGCGGGACCCGGGGCGTGTGGCCGAACTCGAGGGAGTGGAAACCGTCGCTGGCGATTTGCGGGACGCCGATTCCGTTGCCCGCGCCGTGCACGGATGCTCCGTCGTCTACCATGCCGCGGCTGACTACCGGTTGTGGGCGAGGCATGCCGAAGAACTCTACCAATCGAACGTCGATGGGACCAGAAACATTCTTCTCGCCGCCAGGCAGGCAGGTGTCGAGCGCCTCGTCTACACTAGCACCGTGGGGTGTATTGGGATTCCTCCCGGGGGGATTGGAGATGAGGCTGTGCCCGTAGCCCTCGAATCCATGACCGGGGCATATAAGCGCTCAAAGTTTCTCGCTGAGCAGACTGCCCTCGGCTTTGCCGGAGAAGGATTTCCCGTGGTCATCGTCAATCCCACCGCGCCGGTCGGCGATCACGACCGCAAACCCACGCCAACGGGAAAGATCATTGTCGACTTTCTCCAACGAAAGATGCCCGCGTATATCGATACCGGGCTCAACCTGGTCGACGCGGCCGACACCGCCAGAGGGCATCTTCTCGCCGCGGAAAAGGGCAGGCCCGGCGAGCGGTACATCCTGGGGTGCGAGAACCTTACGCTCAAAGAAATTCTGGAGAGGCTCGGCCGCCTGGCGGGAATCCCCGCCCCGCGGATTCAAGTCCCTTACACGCTGGCCTATGTAACAGGGATATGCAGCACGGCTTGGGCGATGCTGACCGGAAGCGAACCCCGCGCTCCGTTGGACGGCGTGCGCATGGCGCGCAAGAAGATGTTCGTGTCGTCGGATAAGGCTCGCCGGGAACTGGGATTCACCCCGGGACCCGTTGACCAGGCGCTCGATCGCGCAATCCAATGGTTTCGCGCCAACGGGTACTTAGCGTGAGCAAACTGCTGATGATCGCCGCCGAGAAAATCGAATTCGCGGGCATTGAGCGCCGTGTCTCCTCCCTCCGCCCTCTGTCTCTGCCTGTCGATTATGCGGCCGAGGCGGAACTGAGGGAGCACCGCCTGGCTCTGGTCGCCAACGGCGCGGGGCCGCGCCTGGCGGCCCAGGCGGTGGACGCCGCCTGCGGCAAGTGGAAGGTGGACGCCGTGATCAGCACCGGGTTTTGCGGCGGGCTGGACCCGGCCCTTTCTGTAGGGCAGGTGATTGCCGCCTCGGAGATCGACGCGAGAGTGTCCGGAAAGCGCTATCCTGCCTATTTGCCACGGGAAACGAATCCAGCGCCCGCTTGCGGAGCCATCCTTAGCATCGACCGCGTGGCCGTGAGCGTGGAGGAAAAGGAAGCGCTCCGCGCAACAGGAGCCGCGGCGGTGGAGATGGAAGCCGCGGGTGTCGCCGAACGCGCTGCCTGTCACGGGATTCCCTTCTACTGCATCCGCGTAGTAAGCGACGCCGCGGGAGAATCCATGCCGCTCGATTTCAATCTATACCGTACGGCCGAGGGCCGGTTCCGGCGTGGGGCCATTGCCCGCGCCGCCCTGGCGAGGCCGCTTCGACGCATTCCCGGGTTGCTGCGCCTGCGGCGGCAGGCGAGGATTGCTTCCATGAAACTGGGGGAGTTCTTTGCTGACTGCCGCTTCTTCTAAGGGCCCTGACGGGCTAAGGGGCTCCGCGCGAGCCAGCTTGCCGGCATCGATGCGGGCCGCTGTCTATGAGGGAGAGAGCGTTGTATCCGTTCAGTCCATTCCCACGCCCGGGATTGGACCCGGTGAACTGTTGATTCGCGTCGAGAGCTGCGGCATCTGTCATACCGACCTGAAAAAGGTACAGCAGAACCTGCTGCCGCCGCCGCGCATTTACGGGCATGAAACGGCGGGCGTTGTGGCCGCGGCGGGCGAAGGGGTGACGCGGTTTGCCCCCGGGGATCGCGTAATCGTCTTTCATCACATTCCCTGTGGGGCGTGCTTTTACTGCGAACGGCGGCTCTATGCGCAGTGCCCCGTGTACAAAAAAGTGGGGGTGACGGCTGGATTCGAGCCCGCCGGCGGCGGGTTCTCACAATACGTGCGCGCCATGGATTGGATCGTCCAGCGCGGAGTCGAGAAGATCCCGGACGGGGTGTCCTTTGACCAGGCATGTCTCGTCGAGCCGGTGAACACCTGCCTCAAGGCGGTGGAGATGGCCGCCCTGAAGCCGGGGGAAACCGTCCTCGTGTTGGGACAGGGACCGATTGGCCTGATATTCACTATGCTCGCGCACCGCAAGGGTGCGAAAATATTGACTACGGACTCCATCGATACCCGCCGCGCCCTTTCGCTCCGATTCGGGGCTTCGGCGTCCTTTCACCCATTGCACGTGGACCTCTCCAGCGAGGCCGCCGCCGCCACCGGAGGGCGGGGCGCGGACGCCGCATTCGTGTGCGCGTCCGCCCCGGGGATCATCGAGCAGGCCGTTCGCGCCTCACGGCCGGGAAGCCGTATCCTATTGTTTGCACAGACATCTCACAAAGAAAGAATTGAAGTTTCGGGAGCCGACATCTGCGTTGGTGAGCGGATGTTGTTCGGCGCCTATAGTGCTGACGTCGACTTGCAGGCGGAGTCGGCGCGCTTGGTTTTTAGCGGTGAACTGCCGGTCGAGGAGTTGATTTCCCACCGGCTTCCCTTGGATGAGATCGCCGCCGGGATTGACCGGGCTTTGCATCCGGATGGCAAATCGTTGAAAATTATTGTTCAGCCCCAGAGGTCGACAAAGTGAAAACACAGATGATGGCGGCCGTCCTGTACGGCAGAGAGAG
>JADLBG010000743.1 GCA_020847895.1 Bryobacterales bacterium | reverse complement strand
GCCCGTCGCGCGGCAGGCGGCTCGTGAGTGCGGACTTTCCGCGCCCTGCAACAACCCCTTCCGGAGCATTGTCGTGCGCGCCGTCGAACTGGTATTCGCATTCGCGGAAGCGCTGCGGATCATCAAAACCTACCAGCCGCCCGATCAGCCGCGCGTTCCCGTTCCTGATCAGGCAGGTACGGGTTGCGCCGCTACCGAAGCGCCGCGCGGGCTTCTCTACCATCATTACGAGATTGACGGAGGCGGGCTAGTGAAGAGCGCCCGCATTGTCCCTCCGACCTCGCAAAACCAGAAGCGCATGGAAGAGGACTTGTGGAACCTCGTCCCACTCCTGCTCCACCGCCCCGAGCACGAAATCACCTGGAAGTGCGAACAGGCCGTCCGGAACTACGATCCGTGCATCTCCTGCGCCACCCATTTCCTGAAACTTCACCTGGAGCGCGGCTGATGCTCATTCTCGGCTGCGGCAACGCCGATCGTGGGGACGACGCCGCCGGCTGGATGGTGGCTGACCGGCTGCGGGCTCTGGGTTTTCCCGCGCGGCGCCATGAGGACGATTGCCTGTCTTTACTCGACGCCTGGAGCGGGCACGAGGAGGTGGTCCTTGTAGACGCCATGGTATCGGGGCGTGAACCGGGCGCCTGCGTTGTTCTCGATGCGAGCGCGGCCCCACTAGGTGGCGGGCAGTTTCGTTGCGCGAGCAGCCATTCGTTCGGAGTAGGCGAGGCTGTGGAACTGGCGCGCGCGCTGGACGCGCTGCCTTCGAGGCTCCTCATCTACGGTATAGAAGGCTCCTCGTTCGAAGCGGGGGCCCAAGTGAGCGCGGCGGTTGCGGAGGGGGTGGAGCGCGTGGTGGAGGAGATCCAGCGGCTGCCCAGGCATGAGTGAATCGTGCCAAATCCGCGAATATCGCTTGCATTCCATCCCTGGACAGCGCACACTTGTTTCTACATTCGCTCAATCGCCGGCGGGGCTGTTAGCTACGTTGTCTGTCCTAACCATCCGGTGCCGGGTCTGCGCGAACGCTGAAAACGAGGAGCCGAATCCGGATGCGCATCAGCCGCCTCTTCCGTGCTTCGCTGGCCTTGGCTGTTCTTTGCCTTGCGCCCGCTAATGCCGCACTGATCATCAACCCCACTTTCGATACCACCATCACCAGCGACCCGAATGCTTCCACCATCATGGCGACAATCAACTCCGCCATTTCCGACTACGCCGCTGGCTTCACCGACCCGATCACGGTGAACATCAAGTTTCAGGAGGGCGGCGGTCTTGGATCCAGTTCGACGTGGATCGGCAGCATCTCCTACGCTCAGTTTCTGACAGCAATTACCGCGGACAGGACCACCGCCAATGACAACACCGCCGTGGCATCCTTGCCATCGCAGGCCAACAATCCAGTGAACGGCAACGCCAATGTCTTTCTAACGGTTGCCAACTTCAAGGCGTTGGGCTTCAGCGTGGGGGCAACGCCGGACGGCTTCGACGGCACCATCACGCTGAACACGTCGATCATGAATCTGACTCGCCAGAGCATCGATCCGTCGAAGTATGACTTGCATGCCGTGGTGCAGCACGAGATTGACGAAGTCTTGGCGATTCAATCGGCCCTGAACGGCTCGAGTAACGGTGGTCCCACTCCAACGGGGGCTGTTTCCGCCTTTGATCTGTTCCGTTATGACCAGAACGGGAATCGCGGCTTCAGCACTGCCTTGAGCGCCGAGGCATACTTTTCCATCAATGGCGGTACTACAAGACTCGCGCGGTTCAATCAAACCGCCGGCGGCGATTTCTCGGATTTCTACAGCCCGGGGGGACAGACGCCGCAGGTGCAGGATGCCTTCGCCACGCCCGGAGCCACCCCGAATCTCGGCGTGGAGCTGACGGCGCTCGATATTCTCGGCTATGACCTGGCGGCGCCCGAGCCATCGACGGCGGCCTTCCTTGCGGTGGGCCTCCTGGCCGGAGTGTATTGGAAGCGCCGGCGGACCTTCTGAGTGTGGGCCGCTTCGTAACGGACGAACCCGGCGCACGGTTGCCGGGCAAGGCAAAGACAAATCAAAGAAGGACAATTCCGGCGACGTTTTTTTGCGTGCTTTTCTTCGCGGACAGGACTACAATGAGGGCGGATAGTCATAGAGGCTCTCTACAGCTCTTTCATGAACCCCTGGTTGCGTTTTGCCCGATAACTTTATAGGTTATTTCCGGAGGCGGGAGGTGAGTATTCGGCCGCTCTTTGGGTTGTAGGCATCAGTCGTCCAGCTTGCAGGAGGTGTTTCCATGTTCGATAGTCTCGACGAGACCATGAAGCACGATGAGGAAGAGCAAAGCACACCGCGGGAGCGGTGGATGAAGTACATCCTGACGCTCATCATCGCCGTTGTTGTGGTTGGCGGCTTGCTGACCGTAATTCGCATGGTGGAATAAGGAGGGCGCAAGCTCTTTGTTTCGAACCGCCTGAAGGGGAGATTCCTTCGGGCTCTATTTGAATGATTGCTACGGATGCCGCCCGCGGGGTAGCCTGGGGCGGCATTTGCGTTTACGCGGTTTCCCGCCCTTGTCGTCCCCGCCACACACGAAAAGAAAATCTTCAAAACCTGTGACCAAAGTTGCATCAGACGGACGGGGCCGGAATGATGCGGGAGGGTGTTGTCGCTTGATCGCCGTCCGGGTGATGTGACCGCTCGACGCAGGAGGCGCGGAGGGGGAGAGGATGGAGGCAGGCGCCCTTGGGAAGGGGACATTTTTTCTAAGACTTTCCACATTCCTCCGATGAGTGTTTCAGGGTCGTTACCGGCTGCGCTGTCGCCGGCGAAGGCGCGGGAGGCCATCCCGGCGCCGGATGAAATACACAAGACGGTATTTCCTCGCTTTCGTTATCGGTGTGTGTGGAGAAGACCAAGGGCATGCAAGATCAAGATCAGGATGTGATTCGTGAATTTCTAGTCGAGAGTCATGAGAACCTCTCGCGTCTCGATCAGGAATTGGTGGAACTCGAGAAGCGGCCGAAGGACACCGCTTTACTGGCCAGCATCTTTCGCACGATTCACACTATCAAGGGAACTTGCGGTTTCCTTGCATTTTCCACTCTCGAGGGAATTACTCACCAGGCGGAGACGCTGTTGAGCCAGTTGCGCGACGGGCAGAGGGAACTGACGCCGCCGCTGGTGTCCTTGATTCTCGAGACGGTCGATGCGACGCGAGCGGTGCTTGCGGCCATCGAGGCAAGCGGGGAGGAGGGGCCGGCGCAGTTTGAAGACTTGACCGAACGCCTGCGCATGGCCGCCCAATTCGCGGCGCCCGCGACCGGTTCGCGGCCCGAGGCGGAGGCGGCCCCCGCCGCGGGGCGGGCGGACGAGTTGCCTGCCCGTCACGAGCAGAGCGAGAGCGCGAAAGGCGATGAGGACGGAGCGCGGTCCGCGGTGGCGGACGCCAACATTCGCGTCGGGGTGGGACTGCTCGACAAACTGATGGACCTGGTGGGCGAGTTGGTGCTGACCCGGAACCAGATTCTACAGTTCAACACCGAGCGCGAGGATGCCGCGCTCAATGCGACCTCGCAACGTCTGAACCTGATCACGACGGAACTGCAGGAAGGCGTCATGAAGACGCGCATGCAGCCGATCGGGATGGTGTGGAACAAGCTGCCGCGCGTGGTGCGGGACATGGCGGTGGCGCTTGGCAAGCAGATCCGGCTCGAGATGGACGGCGCGGAGACGGAACTCGACCGGACGATCATCGAGGCGATCAAGGACCCGCTGGTGCACCTGGTGCGGAACGCCTGCGACCATGGCGTCGAGTCGCCCGAGGAGCGTGTGCGCTCGGGGAAGGCTCCCCAGGGCAGCCTGACCCTGCGCGCCTATCACGAGGGAGGGCAGGTAAACATCGAGATTGGGGACGACGGGGCGGGCATTGACGTCGGACGCGTGAAACGCAAGGGAATCGAGAAAGGTCTCCTTCGCCCCGAGCAGGCGGAGAAGATGAGCGACCGCGAGGCGTTCAACCTGATTTTTCAGCCGGGCTTCTCGACCGCAAAAACGGTGACGAACGTATCCGGCCGCGGCGTGGGAATGGACGTGGTCAAATCCAACATCGAGAAGATCGGCGGGGTGGTGGATGTCTTCAGCCGGCCGGGCGAAGGGGCCACGGTGAAACTGAAGATCCCGCTCACGCTGGCGATTATTCCGGGCCTGGTGGTGGCGAGCGGGGGCGAACGGTTCGTGATCCCTCAGGTGAGCCTGCTCGAGTTGATTCGCCTGGAAGGCGATTCCAAGGACAAGCACATTGAACATGTGCATGGCACTCCGGTCTACCGGCGGCGCGGAAGCCTGCTGCCGATCGCCTATCTCAACGAGGTGCTGGGGCTCGAGTCGGCCTCGCGAGGAGAGGCGGTAAATATGGTGGTGCTCCAGGCCGAGGACCGGCAGTTCGGTTTAGTGGTGGATGGCATCAACGACACGCAGGAAATCGTGGTCAAGCCTTTGGGCAAGCAACTGAAAGGGCTCACGGTTTACGCCGGCGCCACCATTATGGGCGACGGCAGAGTGGCGCTGATTCTCGACGTGCTCGGCATCGGACAGCGATCGGGCGTGCTCGCCGAATCGCGCGAGCAGGCTCGCGCAGCGGCCGAGCAGAAGGCGCAGGCGGGCGTCGAGCAGCAGCGTCTGCTGTTGTTCCGGGCGGGATCCTTTGACCGTCTGGCCGTGCCGCTGTCGCTGGTTGCCAGGCTCGAGGAATTTCCGCGGTCTTCGATCGAGCGCGCCGGGGGATGTCACGTGGTCCAGTACCGCAACCGGATACTGCCTCTGGTTTCCCTCGAGGGCGTGCTCGAGGGGGGCACGGGCGAGGGGACGGCGGACCCGGCGCAGGTCATCGTATTTAATGACGGCGACCGCAGCGTGGGAGTGATGGTGGATCAGATTGTCGACGTGGCCGAGGAGGCCGTCACGGTGCGGCAGAAGACGGGACGAAGCGGTTTGATCGGCTCGGCCGTGGTGGGCAAACGGATTGCGGATTTCCTGGATCTCAACTATGTGATCCGCACGGCGGCCGGCGATTGGTTCCAGCGGAAAGGCGCGGTGGAAACCGGGCTGCGGGTTCTGGTGGCGGAGGGATCGGCGTTTTCCCGCGGCCTGATCCGCACGGGTCTCGACATGGAGGGCTACCGGGTGGTGGAAGCCGCCAATCTGGAGGAAGCGGTGCGCGGCCTGGAGCAGATGCCCGTGGATATCGTCGTCACGGCGCTGGATCTGCCTCCGGGGGGAAGCCGGGCTCTGCTGAGCGCGCTGAGGCGCAGGCCGGAGTGGGTGCGGATTCCCGTGCTCGGGTTGGCCGAATCGGCGAGCCAGCTTCGCGGTGAACATTCCGGGACGGGATTTCAGGACTGCCAGGTGAAGTTCGATCGCGAGGCCATGCTCGAATCGGTGGGGCGGCTGGCTTCGGCTCTGGCATCGGCGGAAGGGGAATTGGCGCAAGTGGGGGAGGAGAAATAGACGTGGCAATGGAGAGCGGGAGCATGAAAGCCGAAACGGCGCAGTCGAGCGGACAGTTCGCCACGTTTTTCGTGGCCGATCTGTTCTTCGGAGTGGATGTCCTGCGTGTGCAGGAAGTGCTGCGCTTCCAGCAGATGACCCGCGTGCCGCTGGCGCCCAAGGTCATCGAAGGGTTAATCAATCTGCGCGGTCAGATTGTCACCGCGATCGACATGAGATTGCGCCTCGGGTTGGCGCCGCGCGCCGGAGACCTGACGCCGATGAACATGGTGGTGCGCACCGAGGATGGCGCGGTCAGTCTGCTGGTGGATGAAATCGGGGATGTGCTGGATGTCGATTCAGCCACCTATGAGCGGCCGCCGGAGAATCTCGACCCGGCGGCGCGCGAACTGATTCACGGCGTCTACAAGCTGAAGGACCGCCTGCTGCTGGTTCTCGACGCCGAGCGAACGGTGGAGTTCGCTCTCGAGAGGGCCGCCTAGCCTAGCCCGCAAAGGGGCCGCCGCCCCTCCGGCCCAGTGCGGACTCGCAACGTGGCCCGGCGGCGAGCCTCCGTTTTGCGGGCGAGTCCCTGGAAGGCTGCCGGGCAGGCGCGCGGATGGCCACGGTGGCCGGGCGCGGGCGCCGCCATCGGATTTGTCCCGGGCCGGGAGTAGGCCGCGGGAGAGAGCTGGTTGAAAAGGATGTTGCCGGAATCACGGCATCGGAACACAAAGGGAGATACGAAGGAGCAAACGACAATGGCAAGACAAACAGGCGAAGGCCGGCGGGTTCGTGCCGATCGCAATCCATCCGGCGAGGCTGCCGTGATGGAGATCCCGGTGACATATTCGTCCATGCCCGCCATGGGAATGGACCGCAAGCCGAAGGTGCAACTTGGACATCGCTTCGGGATTGACGAAGGCAACCTGGCGACACGGCGGGCATTCCTGAGGCTGGGAGAACAGGATCGGGCGATTCTCGCGGGACTGGTCGCGTGGGCGCGGCGGATTGCGCCGCTGCTGGTGAAGGAATTCTATGACTGGCAGTTCGAGTTTCCGGCCACACGGCGGTTCTTTGAGCAGCATGCAGTGAAGAAGGGAGTGGCGCTGGCCACGCTGCGCCAGCACCTCGAGGGGACACAGGCGGGCTACTTCATCGAAGTCTTCGAGGGCGCCGCCTCCAACTGGGGCTTCGACTATTTCGAGCGCCGGCTCTATGTCGGCTGGCTGCACGACCGCATCGATCTGCCGTTCAAATTGTACATCGGCGCCTACGCCGAACTGCAGCGCCTTACCGGCATCTATCTGCGCCGCGAGATCAAGGACGCGGCCAAGCAGTTGCAGGCTGAACAGGCGATCTTCAAGGTGTTCAACTACGACATGCAGGCGATCGGGGATTCGTTCCTGCTGAATACGATCGAATCCATGGGCCTCAGCGTCGAGCACATCAAAGCCGGCGCGGGCGCGGACAAGACCGAGCATCTCAACCAGATCAAGGAAGTGGTGGGCACGCTGCTCGAGCAGGCCGATGCGATCGCCGGAGAGCGCCTGCGCGATCCGGTTCTCGAGGAGAACGTGGCGGCGGCGGGACGGCTGGGAGAGGCGTTCTCGCGCACGGCGGAAAATCTGACGCGGGTGGCGCTGCAGATCGAGGCGCTGTCCAAGGGCGATCTCGAGAACAGTTGCTTCCAGGCCTTGGAATCCGCGCAGGGGACGGCAGGCGGCCAGGTGCTGAGCGCCGGCATGAAGGCCGTACTCGAGAGCATCCGGACGCTGTTGGCGGAAATGAAGCATATGTCGGAGGAGCACAACAAGGGCGACATCGACGTACAGATGCGGCCGGAGCGGTTCGCGGGCGCCTACCGCGGAATGGCGCAGGGCGTGAACGACATGGTGAACGGCCACATCACGGTGAAGAAGAAGGCGATGGCGTGCGTGGCCGAGTTCGGCAAGGGCAACTTCGAGGCGCCGCTCGAGAAGTTCCCCGGCAAGAAGGTGTTCATCAACGAGACCATCGAGCAGTTGCGCGCGAATATCCAGCGCTTCATCGCGGAGATGAAACGCATGTCGGAGGAGCACAACAGGGGCGATATCGACGCGATGATTCCGCCTGAGAAATTCGAAGGGGATTACCGCGTGATGGCGCAGGGCGTGAACGGCATGGTGAACGGCCACATCGCGGTGAAGAAAAAGGCGATGGCGTGCGTGGCCGAGTTCGGCAAGGGCAACTTCGACGCCCCGCTCGAGAAGTTTCCGGGCAAGAAGGTGTTCATCAACGAGACCATCGAGCAGGTGCGGACGAACCTGAGAGCGCTGATTGCCGATACCAACCTGCTGGCGAAAGCAGCCGCGGACGGGAAACTCGGGACGCGCGCCGATGGAGCGCGGCACGCGGGAGATTTCCGCAAGATTGTCGAAGGAATCAACAGGACGCTCGAAACGATCGTGGAGCCGCTGAAGGTGACGGCGCAAAACGCCGCCACGCTCGCCTCGAGTTCGGAAGAACTGACGGCGGTCAGCCAGCAGATGGCCGGCAACGCCGAAGAGACGGCGACGCAGGCGAACGTGGTTTCGGCGGCGAGCGAGGAGGTTTCAAAGAACGTCTCCTCGGTGGCTTCGGCATCCGAACAGATGCAGGCATCGATCCGCGAGATCGCCAAGAACGCCAACGAATCGGCGCGCGTGGCCAAGAATGCCGTCAGCGTCGCTCATTCCACCAATGAAACGGTGAAGAAACTGGGCGAGTCGAGCCAGGAGATCGGCAACGTGATCAAGGTGATCACCTCGATTGCGCAACAGACGAACCTGCTCGCTCTGAACGCCACCATCGAGGCGGCGCGGGCCGGCGAGGCGGGCAAGGGCTTTGCGGTGGTGGCCAACGAGGTGAAGGAACTCGCCAAGCAGACCGCCAAGGCGACCGAGGAGATCGGCCAGAAGATCGAAGCGATCCAGGGCGACACCAAGGGGGCCGTGCAGGCGATCGAGGAAATTGGGGCGATCATCAACCAGATCAACGACATTTCCAACAGCATCGCCTCGGCGGTGGAAGAGCAGACCGTCACCACCAATGAAATCGGCCGCAGCGTGACCGAGGCGGCCAAGGGTGTGGGCGACATTGCCAAGAACATCGGCGGCGTGGCCCTGGCGGCCAAGAACACGACCCAAGGGGCCAACGACACGCAGAAAGCCGCGCAGGAGCTGAGCCAGATGGCGTCGCAACTTCAGACGATCATCTCGAAGTTCACGTTCTAGGCGCGAGGGGCGCGGCAATTCCCCGGGGCCGCAACGCGCGTTCCTCGGGGAGCAACTAGGGTTTGGGGCGCGGCGCGGGCCGGCCGCGCTCCGCCGTTCGACCAAGGAAGGCAGGTGAAACGATGGCCAAAGCATTAGTGGTGGACGATTCGCGGGCGATCCGGATGATCCTCACCCGGATTCTAAAGGAGATAGGCTTTGAAGTCTGCGAGGCGGCCAACGGGCGGGAAGCGCTCGAATTGATGGAGGCGGAAAAGGACGCGGTATCGCTGGTGCTCGCCGATTGGAACATGCCGGAACTGAACGGATTCGACATGCTGCAACAACTGCGAAGAAAGCCTGAATTCGCCTCGCTGGTGGTGGTGATGGTCACCACCGAAACGGAGTTGAGCCAGATGGCGGCGGCGCTCGAGGCGGGCGCCAACGAGTACGTCATGAAGCCCTTTACCAGGGACATTCTGGTGGAGAAGCTGCAGCTTGCCGGGGTGCAGCCTTGCGGGGGCGCGGCATGCCGTCAGTGAACAAGCGCGCGCTGCGGCCCGGCGAGCGGATCCGGGTGCTGGTGGTGGACGACTCGGTGGTGATTCGCCGGCTGGTGACGCATGCGCTCGAGCAGGATCCGCTGCTAGAGGTGGTGGGTACGGCCTCGAACGGCTCGATCGCGCTGCAGCGGATTCCGCAACTGAACCCGGATGTGCTCACGCTGGATATCGAGATGCCGGAGATGGACGGGCTCGAGACGCTGCGCCGTCTGCGGAGCGAGTATCCGCAATTGCGGGTGATCATGTTCAGCACGCTCACCGAGCGCGGGGCGGCGGTCACGCTCGAGGCATTGACGCTAGGCGCCGACGACTATGTCGCCAAGGCTTCAAACGAAGGGTCGCTCGACCGTTCGATGGTCCGGTTGCGCGAAGAGCTTGTTCCGAAGATCAAACAATTTTTTAATCTGCCCTCATCGGGCCGCGAGCCCACGGCGGCGCGCGCCGGCTCCATTCACGTGGCGCAGGCGCCGCTGCGGCGGGATGGGAAACCGCGGCCCAAGGTAGTTGCCGTGGGAGTCTCGACGGGAGGACCGACCGCATTGGGGGCAATCCTGCCGGAACTGCCGGCGGATTTCCCGCTGCCTGTGCTGGTGGTGCAACACATGCCGCCGTTGTTCACGCGTCTGCTTGCCGAGCGTCTGGACGCAACCTGCCGGTTGCGGGTGGAGGAGGCGCGCAATGCGATGCCGGTGGAGCCCGGCAAGATACTTATCGCGCCGGGCGACTACCACATGAAGGTAGCCGCAAGCGGCGGCGCGGTGCGCGTCTGTCTGGATCAGTCTCCTCCGCAGAATTCCTGCCGCCCGGCCGTGGACGCCCTGTTTGCATCGCTGGGCGAGGTTTACGGCGGGGCGGCGGTCGCGGCGATTCTCACGGGAATGGGGCAGGATGGGCTTCGCGGGGCGCAGATTTTGAAAGCGCAAGGGGCGGGAGTTCTGGCGCAGGACGAGGCATCCAGTGTTGTCTGGGGAATGCCGGGAGCGGTGGTGAATGCAGGTGTCGCCGACCGTGTTTTGCCGCTCGAACAGATCGTACCGCAGATCCTGTCGATGACGGGGCGAACCTAAGGGGTCGAGATGCAGAGCCAAACGTCTATTGCCGGTATTCATTCAGACAACTACCGCTTTCTCCAGAAGCATGTGTACACGCAATCCGGGATTGTGCTCGAGGAGGACAAGCATTATCTCTTCGAGAACCGGCTGACGCCGATTGTGCGGCAGCTCGGGCTGGGGTCGATCAATGACTTATGCGCCCTGCTTCAGGCTACGCGGGAGGAAGAAATCAGCCGCCGCGTGGTGGAGGCGATGACCACCAACGAAACCTACTTCTTCCGCGACCCCGCGCACTACGATGCCATTCGGAGCGTGCTTCTTCCGCGGATTGCGCAGGAGCGGCGGGACAACAAGCGGATGCGGTTCTGGTCCGCCGCCGCGTCCACGGGGCAGGAATCCTATAGTCTCGCCATGCACCTGCTGGAAGGCGGCTTCGGCGATTGGGACGTTCAGATTCTGGGGACTGATTTCTCTTCGCAAGTGCTGGAGCGCGCCAGGTCCGGGAAGTTTCACCAGATTGAGGTGAACCGCGGATTGCCGGCCGCGCTGCTGGTGAAATACTTCCGCCGTTCCGGCGTCGACTGGCAGGTGAGCGAGGCGGCGCGGCGGATGACGCGGTTTGAAACGATTGACCTGCGCAAGAGCATGCGCGCGCTGGGTCCGTTCGACCTGGTCTTCTGCCGCAACGTCCTCATCTACTTTGACACGGAGACGAAGCAGAAGATCATGGAGGAAATCCACGGAACTCTGTTTCGCGGCGGGTGGCTGCTGCTCGGCGGCGCGGAAACGGCGTTCGGGGTGGAGAGATGGTTTGAACGGCAAAACATTGGAAGCGCCACTGTCTATGTCGCGCGATAAGAAGGACCACACATGACGACAACGGAATATTCGATTGACATACACCCCACGGAACTGGCGCAGATTGTTCAATCCGTATTTGAAACCATGCTGCGGCTCGAGGTGGCAGAGAGCGGGTTGCCGTGGTTTCCCCAGGGCGACCGGTTGACCGCGGCGGTGCATCTGGCGGGGGACTGGAACGGCGCGGTACTGCTGGAAGTGGACCGGGCATTTGCGCGCCGGCTGGCGGCGCGGTTTCTGCCCGTGAATCCACAGGCCATTGTGGACGACGTTGTCCGGGATGTCCTCGGCGAGCTGGCGAACATGATTGGGGGCAATCTGAAGTGCGTTCTGACGAGCGGCATCTGCCTCTCGATGCCGTCGGTGGTAGATGGCAGCGACTACAGCGTGAGGGTATGCGGCGCGCAGATTCGCGAGCGGCAATCGTTCGAATGCGCGGAAGGGCCGTTCTGGGTGACCATCCTCACCACACGTCCGCCGGGTTCGGAACCCACCCGGCCGGTGTTGTGCGCGAAGCGTTGAGACTCAATCCCGAGCCCCGGCGGACCGCACCCGCATCTCCGCCGGCGGCGGTTCCCGGCTGCCGCTCTTCACCGGCAGCGGCACTTTCCGCAAGGCGAGCGCGGCAATCGCCGAGCACAAAGCCAGCGCCGCGCTTCCGTAGAACGCATAATTCCAGGTCCCGGTTCTCTCAAACAGCGCTGCCGCCAAACCGCCGGCGAGAATCGACGACAGCCCCTTGGTGCTGTAGAGGATGCTGTAGTTTGACGCCGCATGGCGCGAGCCGAAGATGTCGGCCAGCACCGCCGGGAACAGCACGTACAGTTCGCCCCAGGTGAGGAACACGAGCGCCATCGTGACCACGAACCACACATCGCCCCACCGGCCCACGGTCACTACGCTCACCAGGAAGATCGACTGCAGGAAGAACGCCACAAACATGGTCCACTCGCGCCCGATGTGGTCGGATGCCCAGCCCCAGAACACGCGTCCCACTCCATTGCCGATGGGGTTCAAGGAAAGCGCGATCGCCAGCGCCGTTGCGCCCACTTTGTAGTTCCGCGCCACCGGGGCCACCTGCGCGGTGGCCATCAGCCCGCCGATGCCGATCATCAGCATCATCAGGTAGAGCATGTAGAACTGCGGCGTGCGGAGCATCTGCCAGGAGTTGAACTCCTCTCCCCTGCTCCGGCTCTTTTT